>JAUQPO010000175.1 GCA_030550335.1 Acidobacteriota bacterium | reverse complement strand
AAGCCCGCTGGTATGGTGGTTCACCCCACTGCGGGCAACAAATCTGGGACGCTCGCCAACGCCTTGAGCTATCGGTGGAATCCAGGTTTGCTGGCATTTTGGGAAAAAGGCGAGCCTTTGCCTCGTGCGCCCGTCCGACCGGGCTTTCCGCACCGGTTAGATCGGCTCACCTCAGGACTCATGGTAGTCTCCAAGACTCAAGCAGTGCTCCGAGAGCTGGGCGTGGCCTTCGCGGAACGACGGGTGAAGAAAAGGTACGTGGCCATCTTGGCGGGTAAAGTCGAGGCGGATCGCTTGAAAATCCAAGGGCGCATCGGCCGACTCAGTGAGGTGATGCCTCGCTGGCGGGTGACGCCCCGGGGGAAAAGGGCCATCACTAGGTTGTGGGTGACGAGCAGAGCACAGGACCGCACGCTTGTGGAACTCGAACCCGTTACCGGCCGCACCAATCAGCTGCGTATCCACTGTGCTTGGATTGGCCACCCTATTCTGGGTGACGCGACTTATGGCGGACCGCCTGCCCCACGCTTGTGTTTGCACGCAAGCCTGCTCGGCTTCGTGCATCCGGTCCACGGCCGTTGGATGGAGTTCGTCGCGCCTATGCCTGCGGAAATGGCTGCACTCTGGGAACAGTCTCAGGGGATTGATGCCGGGGCCCACCCTGCCGGTGGAGAACACGGGTTGTCGACTCCGGCCGAGCCCTCCGGTTAGGCTTCTGCAAAGAGCGTCGGATTCGGCTAGGATCTCTCGCTTAAGACGACTCATAACCCAACTCAACGCTTTCTAGCTGAAGCTCGAGCCTGTGCTTTCTCGCTAACGTCCCTGACGTTAGCTCCCCGGGGCACGGTGGTGATTGCAAGGTTGTTCGTACATCACTGCCCACTCCGAATAGGGTCCGGACCAGCGGCATGCGACTGGAATTACCTAGAAGGTGCCGGTAGCGATGAGTCACGAGCCACGGAAAAACTGCTTGCTTAGCGTTCCGATTACTCTTCACCTGCCGGCCCGCTCCATCGAAGTCAACAGCGAGACAGCGAGAGCTTGTAACGGTCGCTCGCGCGGTGCAACTGTAACACGGTTGGGGCAGCTGTGGTGTCTCCCCGGGGCAACCGAGACTGGGCGCGGCCCGGGCGCCAGCACGTCGGATTGACTTCCTCCGGGATAGGGCGTCCGAGGAGCGATCGCAAGATGCGCGCTGGTAGGGTGACGAGGACTGAGAGGAGCTGCACTAGGCTGCAATGAGCAAGGCAACAACCAGGTATGGCAGCAATAGGCTCCACACGCTTTGGGTGAGTGACCAACGCTAGCTGGCCAGAACGGGGCGAACAGTGTGCACAAAGTAGGAACTTCAGCCTTCGATGTGAACCGTTGCTGGGCTGGGCGCGGGCATTTGCCTTACGTTCCGGACACGCTTGCTTAGAAAAAGGATGCAAGCGGACCCTGGGGTGACGAGCGTGCGTGTGGCGCCGGTGTGGAGGATCACTCGTTAGCGAGCCCGCCTTTGTGGCTGCGCACCGTGCAGGAGGCGTTCCTCGTCGAGCCTCCCAAAATCTATCCAGTCTGAGCCCAGCAGCACTCATAGGGACTCACGGAACACAAAACGTTCTACAGTCGGCTTGCCACTCAGGTAGCCGAGCGATGTTAGAAAACGGTCTGCACGCCTCAGCGTGTCGTAAAAAGCCTCCGGGTTGTCTGGCCGGTAATTGAAGAACCCATGTCCGGCGTTCTCGTAGCCGACCAACTCGCAGCGGTTTCCCGCAGCACGCATGCGTTCGCAGAAGAGTTCGGCTGTTTTATAGGGGACCGTAATATCGGCTTTGCCGTGGAAGATGATCGTCGGTGGAAGCCCACGGCGTATGTGGTGGTAGGGAGAGAGGCGCTTGAGTTCCGCTCCGGCACGCTGGGCCAGCTGCGCAAGCACGCCGGCGGGTTGCCATTTTCCCGGGACCGGGGCCAGAATCAGGGCGGGGTTGAACAGGACGAGGGCATTAGGGGCTGAGCTCACGCTAAGGTCCTCGCCCAGGGCTTCGAAACCAGGGAGCAGCGCTGTAGCGGCCGCCAGATGTCCTCCGGCAGAGCCGCCCGACGCGACGATCCGTTGGGGATCGATAGCCAGCTGCTGGGCGTGGGCGCGTAGCCAGCGCACTGCCGACTTGGCGTCCTCAACGCAAGTTGCGATCGTGGCTCGATGTCTCTGCCAGACACGGTAGTCGGCAGCAGCTGCCACCATACCTCGCCAGGCGAAGTACTGGCAGTGGGGAGCGAATTGTCGTGGCGTACCGCTGCGCCACCCGCCACCGAAAAAGAACACTATGGCTGGCCAGCCATTGGCTGGCGCAGGCTCGGCGGGCAAGTACAGGTAAAGTCTTAGGACGGTGCTGTCGGCCTGCTTGTAAACCTCCTCTCGAGAGACCCCCGGCATGAGCGGTGGGTACACGGCCATCCGCCGGGCTTGTCCCTTCAGGGTGACCGACGCGAAGCCGAGGGACAGCAATGCGCGGCGCGTCATGGCTATCTGCCGTGGCTTGATCTTACCGCCGTTGCCGCTGATGGCGGGGAGCGGTTTCTACCTTGGGAGATCGTCAGCCGCTGGGGGTGACGGCCAATCGCAGCGAATCGGATTGCTCTTGGCGATGTGAGGATCGACGCGTCGCTCAGTCATGATGTGCAAGACCGACCAGCCGCGTGCGGTCATGACGTCGGAGACGTGCCTGCGGTGGCAGCGCCACCATTTCAGCTCGGCGCACATGATGGCCGTTCTTTTCTGCGCCGCCAGCTGTTCGAGCTCCACCACGCCGCCGCGGAACGTCTCGGTTTCCATATGTGCGAGGTATCCGCCACGACGGTAGCCGCCTAGGGATTCGAGCCAAACGTATTCGATCCCGTGATCGCGAAGCGCGGTGGCCAGGGTGGCCTGGTTGAACTGGGGGTTGTGTCGGCTGGCCGGAAAATGACGGATGTCGACCAGTTGTTGAACCCGAAAATGCTGCAGCAGTGCGATGAATTCTTGCAAAGGACGGGTCGAGTGGCCCACGGTGAGCAGGCAGTGGGGCAGGTCCTCCTCCGCGAGTTTGCGCGCTAGCTCCGCCCGCTGTAACTCAAACAGAGATGCTTGTTTGGGTGAGGTCATCCCGCCCTTCTTTTACCTTTCATTCTCAATTCTCACCCCAGCCCGTTGAGCAGAGCGTTGGTATTCTTGTTGCCAGAAGGGCCATGCCAGCGAATCTGACCCCAGAATTCCTGGCTGCCGAGGAGGAGTATCGGCAGGCCCAAACCATTGAAGACAAGATCGCCGCCCTGCAGAAAATGCTGGCCACCGTACCCAAGCACAAGGGTACGGAAAAGATCCAGGCGGATATCAAGAGAAAACTTTCGCAGTTCCGGAAAGAGCTTCAGAAGAAGAGCGGGCCAAAGCACACACCGCACTGGGTGGTCAAGCGAGAGGGCGCCGGGCAGGTGGTGTTGATCGGGCCGCCGAACGCAGGAAAGTCCAGCTTGGTGCGCGCCCTGACCAACGCTCGACCGGAAGTGGCGGAATATCCGTTTACGACTCGAGAGCCGGTACCCGGCATGATGTACTACGAGGACGTGCCGATCCAACTGGTGGACCTGCCGCCCATCTCGGCTGAGTTCACGGAACGGTGGATCCCTCAAGTTATCCGCGCAGCGGACCTGCCGGTTTTAGTCGTGGGCCTGGACGATCCAGCTATCCTCGAGGAGATCGAGTTCGTGCTCAACTTCTTGCAGGAGCGGCGCGTTCCTCAACCTCGCTGGTTGTTGGGCAACAAAGTGGACATGCCAGGGGCCGAGGAGACCTTCGCTGCACTGACGGATCTTTACGGGGACCGTTTCCGCTACCTTCCGGTTTCAGCCATGACCGGGGCGAACTTAGATCGCTTCCGGGAAATCGTCTTTCGGGAACTGGATATCGTTCGGATGTATTCGAAGCCACCAGGGAAGCCACCGGACTTGTCCCAGCCATACATACTCAAGCGCGGCCAGACCGTGGTCGAAGCCGCGGCTCTCGTGCACAGGGACTTCGCCGAAAAGCTGAAGTTCACCCGCCTGTACAGGCCGGAGGGTGGCGCTGGAATACTCGTAGAACGCGATTACGTCGTGCAAGACCGCGATATTCTCGAGTTCCACATCTGAGGAGCCTCTGGACACCCGTGTGCTTCTGCTGCGCACTTCAGGAACTTCGTGGGGCGTGGCTGGAGCTAGCCTTGGCCTTGGCCGGCCTGGGGTTGGGGAGCTCGATGCTGGCTGCCGGCGGACAACCTTCTTTGGAATCGGCTTCCGTAAAACTTCAGGCCGCACACCTCGACGAAGCCGCGCACGAACTGGAACAACTTGTGGCCAGCCAGCCTGATCATGCCGAAGCTTGGTACTTACTGGGCGTGGCTCGATTCCGTCAGAAGCGCTTTGTGGAAGCGGCCCGCCTGTTACGTCGAGCGACCGAACTCAAACCCGAGCATGCGGGCGCTTGGAAGTTTCTGGGGATGGCTCATTCTGCCCTTAACGACTTTGAGGCAGCTGCAGACCCCTTCCGGAAAGCCTGTGAACTCGCTCCTAAGGATCCCGACGCTTGTTACTACCTGGGGCGGAACGAATACGCTCTATCCCGGTTCGAATCGTCTGTGACGGCGTTCCAGAAAGCGCTGCGTGCGGGTCATGCGCGGTGGCGTGTCTTACGAGGGCTGGGGCTGTCGCTGGAGGCGCTGGGCCGTGTGGCGGAGGCAGAGCAAGCGCTGCGACGCGCCGTCGAACTTGAGAACGGGGACGCCAACATGGCCAACGATCCGCAGGTGGAGCTCGGCGCTTTCTTGTTCCGGCAAGGGCGGTTAAAAGAGGCGCGCAAAGAACTCGAGCTTGCGGTCCGGAAGTTCCCACAATCCAGCCGGGCACACTTCGAGCTAGGGCGCCTTTTGAGTCAGCTCGGCGAGAACGCTTCAGCTGCTCGGGAACTGGAAGAGGCAGTCCGCCTGGAACCTGACAATTGGCCAGCGCACTTGTTGCTCGGGAAAGTCTATGCCCGGTTAAACCGGTTTGAAGAAGCCCGCAGGCACCTGGAGCTTGGCCAGCGGGGCGTGGAGGAACAGACTCAACGCTCTCGAACGGTGAGGTAACGATCTGGCTCGATTTCCGACAGGGTTTGGCGGACGCCCGAAGGCCAGTAAATCTCGATCGAGCGCACCCGCGTCGCCGGCCCCAACCCGAAGTACAACACACGATCGCTGGCGCTAGCGTACCCCACTGAGGTCGTTACGTGATTCCATTGCTCCCGGCCGTCGCTCGTCACCAGGCGGACGCGCGCCCCGATCCCGTCTCTGTTGCTTCGAGTACCCTCCAGGCGCAAGGCTAACCAATGGTAGCCTTCGATGGGATAAGTCTTCCAGATCTCAGGTCCTTCACCGAGCCGAGTGACTACGATTTCCAGCCAGCCATCCCCGTCTAAATCTCCGAAGGCTACACCGCGATGTTGAGCAAGGCTAGCCTCCAATTGCGGAGCGGCTGCTGGTATGAAGACACCATCGCCGCGGTTGAGCAATAGGGTATTGGGTTGGCGTGAGCGACGGCTCGAATAAAGCTCCACATTGTTCTGCACGTCGCCGTTTGCGATGAACAGATCTTTGTGTCCATCGTAGTTCAGGTCGAAAATGCCGCAACCCCAGCCACCCCGGCTTAACGTTAACGCACCCAGCCGGCTGGGATAGGTAACGTCCATGAATAGCCCTTTTCCGAGATTCCGGAACAAAGGGAACGTTTCGTTGGTCAGGGCGGTGACCAGAATGTCAGGCCGCCCGTCATTGTCAAAATCGCGGAAGTCGGCTCCCATCGAGGAGAGCGCTCTTCCATCGTCGTTCAAGGCGACCCCGGCGAGCAGGGCTACTTCCTCAAACCGCCCATTTCCAAGGTTGCGGAACAGGAAGTTAGGTACGGTGTCGTTGGTGACGAAGATGTCTAGCCATCCGTCCAAATCGTAGTCCGCTACGGCTACTGCCATGCCCTTGCCGACGTGCTGGCCGATCCCCGATCTAGCGGATACATCCGTGAAAGTGCCGTCACCATTGTTCCGATACAGGGTGTTCGGCAGGCCGGCGTAGTATTTGGGGTGGCAATAGGCGCGGTAGCGGCCCGGCTCACCGCAGAACGCTTCTTTCTTGTAATCCCATATCACGTAGTTGACCACGAACAGGTCCAGGTCCCCATCGTTGTCGTAGTCTAGCCAGGCCGCACCTACAGACCACGGCTTGAAGCCGTTTGCCCAGCTGCCGCTCACACCGGCACGTTCGGTGACGTCCTCGAAGGTGCCGTCCCCACGATTACGGTACAGCACGTTATAGTTGACTCCCGCGACGAACAGATCTATCCACCCGTCGTTGTCGTAATCTCCAGTGGCCACTGCCATGCCGTAGCCCTTTCCAGCGACGCCTGCCTGGTTGGTCACGTCGCGGAATCGCAGGTGGCCCAGGTTGCGATAGAGCCGGTTGTAATAGCGCGGGTTATTCTTTTCGAGCGATGGATGGGGAGCGCCGTTGACAAAGTAGATGTCTAGCAAGCCGTCGTTATTGTAGTCGAAGACGGCTACGCCGCCGGTCATCGTTTCGATCAGGTACTTGTTCTCGGTGGCACAGTTGTCTAAGACAAACGGAATGGCAGCACTCGAGGCTAGGTTTTCGATCCGCGGGGAGCGCAGCTGGGCCGCACAAATCGTGGCACACAGCAAACATAAAAACGTGTTCCGCACCGCCGCGCCCATACGAAGCTACGTATAGATGATAGCCTCAGGAGAGACATGCATGAGAGCAGTGCGCAAGTACCGCGGCAAGGCAAATTTCATGCTCTGGGTAACGATCGGCAGTGCGCTGATCGGCGTGGTGTCAACGGCGGCTCAGACCTTTCCCAGTCCGATTCCCCCATCGCCTAAGGAGTTCGCGATTATGGCTTGGGGGCGTGCGCCATCCGATCCCGAACACTTGCGCTGGATGAGGGAAGCGGGCTTGAACATCGCTGGCTTCTGCCGCGTGGAGGACCTCGATGCCGTGCAGGCCGCTGGGCTCACTTGCTTCGTTTCTGATCCTCGCGTAAACGGGTACGATTGGGAACATCTGCCGTCGGAAGCCGAATTGCGCCGGAACCTTCAGGAGGTCGTGCGGGCCGTAGGCGGTCATCCGGCGGTGTTGGGATTTTATCTGCGTGACGAGCCTCATGCGAGCCTGATGCCAGGGCTGGGTCGCGTGGCGAAGATCTTGCGAGAGCTAGCTCCCGACCGGTGGCCTTACGTCAATCTGTTCCCCCACCGGGTGAGCCTGGAGCGGCTTGGAACCAGTAGTTACGAAGAGTACGTACGGATGCTCGTGAACGTGATTGACCAGCCGTTTATCAGTTACGACCATTATGCCCTAGTCGGCGGGGAGATGATGGATTCTTTTTACACGAACTTGGAAATCATCCGGGAGATTGCTCTCCAAACCGGCAGGCCTTTTTGGAACTGCATCCTCGCCAACGCGCACTTCAATTACATGG
>JAUQPO010000174.1 GCA_030550335.1 Acidobacteriota bacterium | reverse complement strand
ACAGGGTCACTATGCAGAAACTCAAACGAGCAGGTGCTTCCTCTCCTCTTGGTCAGGAACATGGGTGGCTGCAGCATAGCTCGGTGACAGAGAAGTGGTAGGAAGGCGCACTCGGCGCTCGACGCAGGTTTCAGGCAACTGTCCTAGAGATGCCCGGACGAGCAGTGGCGCCTCTTGAGATGTTTTTCTAACCGGCAAGGAAAAGCGGTTGTGAGGTTCTGCGACTGTTTGTGGTCAAGATGGTGCCTTCGATGACGAACCTCGAGCGAGAGGAACTGTGGTCGACCTACACGGGGAGGTCGCTGCGTTGCTGCGCTCCCTTCCATCGAGTGCAGTGTTGACGAAGAGCGGTGGAGGCGGAGTAATGTTCAGGCAGGCATGGACCGCGGGGGCGGGATAATAGCCGTGCGCGGTTGGCGAGTTTACTTTGGGGCACACGGCCTGGGCGTATTGGAGCGCGTGGGGTGGGTCGGCATCGAGGGGCCGCAAAGAGGAGAGGCGCCGGCAGGATGTCATTGGCATCCCGAGAAGGGTGGAGTAGTAGCAGGGTGGGGGTTTTCACAGACCGGTGGACGCATACCGCTCTACGAGAGGTCATCCTCGGCAAGGCAGTTGAGTGGACGGAGGAAGTGACCGAGGCACAGTATAAAAGTCATGGAGGGACATCCGTGCATATGTGGAATCGGTTCGCATGGTTTCTAGTACTCGCTAGCGCAGCTGTGGCTCAGACTCCGGCTCCAGCAGCCACACAGCGCCCTACGCCAGAACGAACGTTATTCAGAGCTCCTGTAGTTCGGTCGCCCGAGGTCTCGTCAGATGGCAGAGTAACGTTCCGGCTTTGGGCTCCCAATGCCAAGGAAGTCAGTGTTACAGGCATTGCGAAAGAGCCGATCCCGATGGTTAAGGACGACCAGGGAGTATGGTCAGTGACCACCGAACCTCTTAAGCCAGACTTGTACGAATACTCATTCGTGGTCGATGGTCTGACGATCGCTGATCCCATGAATCCGCGAATTCGGCCTACTTATGGTCGGTTGGGCCGTAGCGCCGTCCTGGTGCCAGGGGACGTTCCGTGGTCGCCTCGTCCGAACGCACCTCGAGGAGCAATCACACGTCACTTCTTCCGCTCCTCGATAGCCAATGATGAACGGGACTTCTTCGTGTACACGCCGCCGAACTACGATGCCAGACGCAGGCAGCCTTACCCTGTGCTGTATTTGCTGCACGGCTGGGGTGATGACGCGCGTGCGTGGATCGACATCGGCTTGGCCAACGTGATCCTGGACACGTTGATCTACGAGGGCAAAGCCGTGCCCATGGTCGTGGTAGCTCCGCTGGCTTACGGCACCGCCAACGGCCCGGCAGACATCAACCGTGAGGACATGCTCCCCAACGCGGTGCGGATCCTGGTCGAGGAAGTGATGCCCCAGGTCGAAAGGCTGTACAACGTTTCTCGAGACCGAACCCATCGAGCTGTGGCGGGGCTCTCTATGGGAGGTGCCGAGGCGTTGCTAGCGGGGTTGAATCACCTCGACAAGTTCGCCTGGGTGGGCTCGTTCAGCGGGGCGTTTATTTTGTGGCCATGGAGCCGCCCGCCCCTGCCGCCAGCATCGGCAGGTGAAGCTGCACGACCAGCTCCGCCTAGCCCGGATCGGCTACGGCTGGTGGTGAGCGAGTTACCGAAGGTGTTCCCTCGACTGGACCGTGGGGTGAACCAACAGCTGAAGCTGTTGTGGATCTCCTGCGGGACAGCTGATATGTTGATCCGCGTTAATCGGGAATTCAAGCAATACCTCGACTCGATCGGTGTCGTCGCGAGGTACACCGAGATCCCCGATGTGGGACACGTTTGGCCGCTTTGGCGTCAAAACCTGGCAGACTTCGCAGAACTTTTGTTCAAGTGAGCGTAGCGTGTCCTGAGCTCGAACTTTTTGTCTGAACACGTCCAGCCCGGTGGTTGCCAAAGTCGCGCTAGCACCTTCCGGTCAAGCGCTGCGCGAAGGGATTGGTCTTGCAATCGCACGGAGCGCTTCCTCACAGTGCCACGCACGAGCCCAGTGGGGGCACGCAGCACAGCGTTCCTGTGTTCGGTCGTGATCCCGAAGAGGAAAGGTGGCGTAGCAGCTTTGGATCTGCAGGCCGCGGATCAGCGAGGTTAGCGATCGATCCAGCGCTGGAGATGCTCCGGGTAGCGGGCTCCGTGGATGGGGATTTGTGAGCTTAGCTGGTCCAGCTCGCGCACATCCTCATCGGTAAGCTCGACGGAGAGAGCGGCTAGGTTTTCTTCTAAGTGCTGCAATTTCGTAGTGCCCGGGATAGGCACGATCCAAGGCTTTTTTGCCAGGACCCAGGCCAGCGCGATTTGGGAGGGTGTGACGTTTTTCTTGCGGGCGATGGTTGCAATTCGCTCCACCAGGATCCGGTTGGCTCTCCGGTTCTCCGGAGCAAAGCGAGGCACAACGTTCCGGAAGTCAGTGGGATGAAACGTGGTGCTTTCGTCGATGCTCCCCGTCAGGAAGCCCTTGCCCAAGGGCGAGAACGCCACAAAGCCGATGCCCAGCTCTTCGAGTACCGGGAAAATTTCTGCTTCCGGCTCACGCCACCATAAGGAATACTCACTTTGAAGTGCCGCCACAGGCTGCACGGCATGGGCACGCCGAATCGTTTTAACGCCGGCCTCCGAGAGGCCGAAGTATCTGACCTTCCCCTCGCGGATCAGATCGCGGACTGTACCAGCGACGTCTTCAATCGGGACTGCTGGATCCACGCGGTGTTGATAGAGCAGATCGATCACATCTGTCTTGAGTCTTCGCAAGGAAGCGTCGACGACCTCGCGGATGTGCTCCGGGCGGCTGTCTAGTCCGACGATCTGACCGGTCTGCGCATCGATTTTCATCCCGAACTTGGTGGCGATCACGACCTGTTCGCGAAACGGAGCCACCGCTTCTCCGACCAGTTCCTCGTTAGTATAGGGCCCGTAGACTTCGGCTGTATCGAAGAACGTTACACCCCGTTCGAACGCCGCTCGGATCAGCGCAATCATGGCATTGCGGTCCGCCGGAGGCCCATACCCAAAGCTCATGCCCATGCAACCCAAGCCGATCGCCGAGACTTCTAGACCACTTCGGCCGAGCTTTCGCTTTTGCACTGGTCCTCCTTTCGGTTGGGAAGAACGTCGAGTCTAACATAACGAGGCGGAGCAGGGCACAGCCTTTGTTGCCCCTTTCTCCGCGCCTTGTGGTCAAACTTTCTTTCGGCGCGGAGGCCACGCGTGGCGACGGCAAAAGGCAGTGCTGTTGTGGGCCGCCGTCGCGTTGCAGTTCTCTCGGGTGTTGGCTATAGTTGGTAGAGACCATTCGGTGAAGGTAGCGTCGCGAGCTAACGAGCTCGTCCACAGTGGCTCAGATCAATCCCCGGCAAAGCGTCACGCAATCCGGCCAACCCTTTTATCAGGCCGCGCTGAAAAGCACCGGTATTTATGCGTTGGCCACCTTCATCGCCCGCGCGGCTAGCTTCTTTTTGTTCCCTGTCTACACTCGATTTCTTTCACCGGCAGACTATGGCGTGCTCGAATTGCTGGAGCTTTCGCTCTACTTTTGGGGACAGCTGGCGGGTATGAATGTGGCTGCGGCGTTCGTTTACAGGTGGTCCAACGCACCGACTCGCGAAGCGCAACGAGTGGCTTTGGCGTCCGCTTACTGGGGTGCGGTGCTAATCGGAGCGATTTCCTTTGGACTTGGCTGGGTGGTTTCACCGTGGTTGAGCGCTCTAGTTTTCGGCACGTCGGCATACGCGTATGGTTTTCGCTTGGCGTTCGGTGCGTTCGCCGCTACGTTACCTACGGACGTGGCGTTAGCGTGGATGCGTGCACGCGATCGGGCTGTGCACTACCTGGCATTCTCGGTGGTACGGCTCGCGGTGAGCGCAGCACTCGCTATTTATTTCCTGGTGGCCTGGCGATGGGGCTACAAGGCTGTGTTGTGGGGGAACTTGCTCGCGTCAGTCGGTCTGAGCCTCGGTGCCTCATTCTACTTACTCGGCGTTGGAGGTTCCCCTTGGAGGTTCCGATGGTCGGAGCTCGGCCGCCTGGCTTCTTATGGCGTGCCCCTTGGGATTGGCGGCGTGGGGATGCTGATTGTCCATTACGGCGACCGGTTTTTCTTGCGGCAATATGTGAGCTTAGACGTGATCGGGGTTTATGCGCTCGCTTACAAGCTAGGCATGCTAGTTGCCTACGTCCACATGCCCTTTAACATTTATTGGCAGGCCCGGATGTTCGCCATAGTGAAACGCCCGGACGGAGAGGCGATCTACAGCAGAGTGCTTACCTATCTGGCGCTGGTGCTCACGGCGATAGTGGTGCTGTTGTCTGCGTTCGCACGGCCAGGGTTGCGAGTGCTGGCCGGACGCGAGTTTTGGCAGGCGGCTGACTACGTTCCCTTCATTGCGCTGGCATACCTGGTGCGAGCCTTGGGGGCTCAGGTGCGCAGTGCGCTGCTGATTGCGGGTTCCACTACCAGAGAGGCGGCGGTGGTTTGGGCGAGTACCCTGGTCTGTTTAGCAGGATACGCGCTGCTGATCCCTCGGTGGGAAGTGTGGGGTGCAGTGTGGGCCACAGGAATTGCGTTCGTAACTTTACTCGTGCTCGGTTTTTGGCAGGCCCAGCGCGTGAGGCCGTTCGCGTTCGAGTACTACAGAATTGGCTTGATCTTCCTCTCGGCAGTGCCTACAATCTTGGGGTCGGCGCTGATCCAGCCACGATCTTTCGCGGAGCAGTTGTGGCTCGGCGGCTTGCTTGTCCTGTCGTTCCCCGCGGTGTTGTTCTTGGCGAGATTCCCGACGGCAGAAGAGCAACTGTGGCTCCGAAACGTGATGATGAGGATTTGGGAAAAGCTGGGGCGTGGCGGAGCCAGCGACCAAGTTGATCGCTGCTGAACGCGGGCGACAAGGTGGCGAGGTGTGGAGAATACGGCACCTCGAGGATTGCCCGGTAGCTGCTTCACCGCTTGTTTGAGGTTGGCGGGTTGTGTGGGCTTCAGCAAAGCGCGTGAATAGTTCTTACAGCGGAATCGCTCGCCAGGGGAAGTCCTCTCCCATTCGCAGGGCGTGGCAGTGTGCATTCAGGCATGCTAGAAGTGATGTCCCTGTTTCTGTTTTCGGAAGTCTGGTGGTTCTACTTGGTGTTCACGGCCGCAGTGGTGCTGTTGCTCGTGCTGGATCTTGGGCTGTTCCAACGCAACCCTCATCCGCTGTCCTTTCGCGAAGCCGCAGGATGGACTGTCTTCTGGGTCTCGTTTGCTGCACTGTTTTGGCTCTTCCTGTACCACTGGGCTCAGTGGTACTTGTCAGCTGACACGCGACTAGCCGCTATCGGCCTCACCCCGCAAAAGGCGGCGCGGCAGGTGGCCCTTGAGTTCCTGGCCGGCTATTTAGTGGAGTGGTCCCTTTCCGTGGACAACATCTTCGTGTTTTTCCTTATCTTCCGGTACTTCGCTGTGCCGCTGGCCTGCCAGCACCGCGTGTTGTTCTTCGGGATCCTCGGAGCCATCGTGTTCCGGGGAACATTCATCGCCCTGGGCGCTGCCTTGCTGCGGTACCACTGGGTCATCCTGGCGTTTGGTGTTTTCCTCATTTTTACCGGGACCAAGATGTTATTCGCCCCGGAGAAAAAGGTCGAACCGGAGCGGAACCCACTCGTGCGCCTCGTGCGTAAGTTCGTCCCTGTGGCTGTGGAACTGGAGAACTGTCGATTGATCGTGCGGCGGCAAGGCAAGTGGTTCGCGACCCCGCTGCTGATCACCCTGGTGGCTGTCGAAGCTACCGACATTGTGTTCGCAGTCGACTCGGTCCCGGCGATTTTCGCACTCACGCGTGAACCGCTGATCGTTTTTACTTCCAATGCGTGCGCGATCCTGGGCTTGCGTGCTCTCTACTTTCTGCTTGCGGGAGCGGTGGAGAAGTTTCATCTGCTCAAATACGGCTTGGGCCTGGTGTTGATTTTCGTGGGGCTGAAAATGGCTTGGTTGAATGACCTCTTTGGAGGCAAGTTCCCAATAGAGATCTCGCTGGCGATCATTGGGCTGCTCGTAGGGGGTTCGATTGGGGGTTCCTTGCTGATCGAGCGCCGTAGAGTGGATTCCAAGTGAAACGAATTGCCGTTAGCTAGCCGCGCCGTGGTTCAGTTTCCAGGCACCGAAGCAGTAACGAGCGGAGCATTGGACGCTTGTCATAACCGCCAATTTCCGTCGCACCATGCGCCAATAGCACGAATCTGCGGAGCGGCTGGACCATGGCTTACAGAGCGTCTGGCCAGATCATCGTTGGAGTGGTGGTTTGAGTCCGGTGACTAGCTTCTGAGGTCGCTCTGGGCTTGTTACCCCAGGGTTCCGCACGTCAGGCTCGTCTGCGCACGAGCTTCGGACGACACCAAACCAGAGTAAGGGCACCGAAGGGTGCGGTTCGAATGTCTGTTTGGCCTCGCCGATACGAACTTGCCCCACAGGGAGAAGTAGAAGACCAAACT
Source organism: Acidobacteriota bacterium (assembly GCA_030550335.1). GTDB lineage: Bacteria > Acidobacteriota > Terriglobia > Bryobacterales > Bryobacteraceae > JAUQPO01. The sequence goes on along the minus strand of JAUQPO010000174.1, from coordinate 1,010 downwards.
GGGCAATGGCATGCTGCTCAACCAGAAGGTAGTTGCAGATTCGATTTCGCGGGCTTCATCTTTTGGATCGTGGCAAACCTGAGGTGGGACGTCGATCGCACGCAACAAGGGCGTTGGGCGTGGGTAGGATGGGGTTTGGCGTGGGTAGCGGGCTCTTGAACTTCCTGGGCGCCGGCCCTTACACGCGTACGGAGTTGACTTCCGAACGGCGCAACAGCCATGCCGGGTGAATCGTTACTGGCGGGTAGTATGGAGAGCGGCTCTTAATCTTGACGGATTGCTTCGAAACCATTCCGCAGGCAGCGTGGGAGCCCTGGCAAACAGCCGCCCAAATCTGCGTGCTGCTCCTGCCATCCCACCGGCCCCGAGGCAAATGAACCAAAGGGTCTACCGAGCGACTGAAGCACCTCACGTACCTGATCGATGGATGCCCTTCGACGGTAGGTTTTCTGCCGATTCTGGGAACCGGCGCTCACTCGCCCAGGTGTCTGAGGTCTGTAAGGTAACCAGGACTGGTCTTCGGTAGCTCAGGCTTGCGTGGAAGTGCCGGTGAGCTTTCCACAGATCGAACGCCATGTGAGTGGCGAACAGCCACATAAGGATTGCGAAGGCTACCTTGAGGAAGCCACCGGAGGCTTTGACGGTGACGTGTGAACCCACCATGGAGCCGAGCATGCACGCGATGCTGGTCACAGCCAGAAGCCTGATGTCCAGTTGCCTAAAGGTCAGGTGGCCGAGGAAGCCGGCGAGCGAGCTCACGGTGACAATCAAAGCGTTGGTTCCGGCCGCTATCTGGGGTTCGTGGCGCATGTAGATGACGAGAAATGGGAAAATCAGCAGGCCTCCGCCTACGCCCAGTAGGCTTGACAGGAGCCCCACGGCGGATGAAAACAAGGTGATCCAAGCGAGTGTGCGGCCTCTCGGCTCCCGCTTGGCAGGGTGCAACGCCTTTTGTTTCTCGGAAAGGAATAGGAGCAGGCCTGCCGTGTAGAGAAATGCCGAAAACAGCA
>JAUQPO010000173.1 GCA_030550335.1 Acidobacteriota bacterium | reverse complement strand
GCGCTGGCTACGCCGATCTCGCAGCGCCTACAGCGGCTATTCGGCGTCAGCCGCATCAAAATCGATCCCAAGCTGTCAGGCCTCGACAACACACCCGAGACTTACCTCACCGTCGAGCAACAGCTTTCACGCGACATCACGGTGACCTACGTGACAAACCTTTCCCGCACGCAGCAGCAGGTCGTGCGGGTGGAATGGAATTTCAGTCCCAATTGGTCGTTGCTCGCTGTACGCGACAGTAACGGGGTCTTCGGCGTGGATTTCCTCTACCGCCGGAGCCTACGATGAGGAACAAGTACGGATGTTGTTCTGTAACAGCGAGCCAGATTGGGCCGCCCAGCGGCAACAGATGATCGAGTTCCAGCTCAAGCGCCGTGGCATTAAGGACCCGCGCGTTCTCGAAGCCATGGGGACGTTACCCCGAGAAATCTTTGTGCCCGAGCGGATGCGTCCTTGGGCGTACGCCGATGAACCTCTTGCCATCGGTTACGGTCAGACGATCTCGCAACCCTATATGACCGCCCTGATGACCCAGCTACTCCAGTTGCAAGGTCATGAAAAGGTTCTCGAGGTCGGCGCAGGTAGCGGGTACCACGCCGCGGTATTGGGGATGCTAGCCCGCGAGGTGATCACTATCGAGATCGTCCCTGAGCTTGCGGAGCTGGCGCGGCGTAATCTCGAGCGTGTGGGATTGACTGGGAAGGTACGCGTGATTACCGGAGATGGATCGCAGGGATACCCCGAAGAGGCCCCGTATGACGCGATTTCTGTCGCCGCCGCTTCGCCCGACGTGCCGCAACCATTGCTCGATCAATTGAATGACCCTGGGCGTATGGTCATCCCGATCGGTGGGCTGGACGAGCAGGAGCTGGTCGTGATCGAGAAGGCCGAGGGACGCATCCAAAGGCGCTCCGCCGCGTTGTGTCGATTTGTTCCTTTGCGTGGCGGCTACGGTTGGAAGGTGGTATGAAGCTGCGCAAAGTTGGAGGACGCCTAAAAGTCGAGCACAGCATGATCCCTCGCTTGCGCGATTTCTTAGAGCGACTGCTGGAGCAGAACCCCGAAATCCGTGCGGTGATTCCCGGCGTGATTCGGCCCGTCCGCGACGCCAAAGGCGGCCTCCAGATCCGCATTACGGTTCCAACGCTCAACGGTTGGAAGGCGATCGCCTTGAGCGGCGGCGCTCGTCAGGAACTCTTCATCAGTACGAGCTTGAACAGGCAAGAGCTAGAGGCAGCGATCCAGCGGGCCCTGGAATCTCGCGTAGGCTGAAGGACGCCGTGGCCTGTACTTCCTCCCGCCCTCAGGCAGATGTTGGGGCGTGTCCCATGTGGATCGCCACGATACCGCCGCTCAGCAGCCAGTAGCGGACGTTCAAAAATCCCACCCGCCGCATTTGCTCGGCAAGCTCCGTGGCGCGGGGGAACCGCTCGATGGAAAAGGGCAAATACTCGTATGCCCAGCGCAGCCCCGAGATCAAGCCGCCAACCCTGGGGAGTATCGAGCGGGCATAGAAACGATAGGCGCGTCCAAACCAACCATCGCCCGGATGCGAGAACTCCAGGATGAGCGCTACGCCACCGGGTTCCAGCACACGAAGGATCTCCCGCAAACCAGCGTCGTAGTCCGCCAGATTGCGGAATCCAAATGCCATCGTGACAGCACTCACCGACTTGTCGGCCAGCGGCAACGCTAGCGCGTCTGCCTCGGCCCAAAAAAGCTGTGACCTCGAACGCGATTTTCGTAAGGCCCGCCGGAGCATGACGTGACTGAAGTCGACGCCAAGGACCCGTGTGTGCATCTCGTGCCTGATGGCGAGCGCCATGTCTCCAGTGCCACAGCAGGCGTCCACTACCCATCCACCACTTGACAACTCGCGCGCAAGCAGAGCTGCGGCCCGTCGCCGCCAGTAACGGTCAAGTTGGAAGGAAAGCAAATGGTTGAGAAAGTCGTACCGACCTGCGACCTGGCTGAACATCTCGCGCACCCACCGGGATACCTCCGGGGGGCCTTGTCCGAGCGGAGGAGCCTGGAGAGTTCTCATCCACCGATCTCGCTGAGGGTGACTTCTGTCGCACGGAGGATCAGTTCCTCGGGCAGGCCAGAGACGACCACCACATCACCAATCCGCACCGGCAAAACGAAATGCACAGTCCCCTGGATCGTCTTTTTATCCTTGCGCAGTCGTGTAACGAGGTTCTCAGCTCGTATGCCTGTAACTGGCGGGATGGGACCGTAGCGATCGATCAACGAGAGGATTCGCCGACCGTCGCTTTCCCCTAAGTACCCAGCCCACATGGCGATGCGGGTTGCCGCCCGCATCCCAAACGCCACAGCTTCGCCATGCAAGAGCACCGAGTAGCCGGTCTCGGCCTCCAGGGCGTGGCCGAGCGTGTGGCCGAAATTCAAGATCCGCCTCAAATCGCTCTCGCGCTCGTCGGCGCTTACCACTTCTGCCTTGACCTCTACGGACCGCGCAACGATTTCTTCCAGGATCTCGGGTTCCCGCGCTAGGATCTCCGAAACATGCCGCTCCATTGTCTCGAAGAGGCGCTCGTTGCGGATCACTCCAGTCTTGAGCACTTCGTAAAGGCCGGCCCGGTACTCCCGCTCGGGCAAGGTCTGTAATACTCCAGGGTCAATCAACACCGCTATGGGCTGGTGAAATGCTCCGATCAGATTCTTGCCCGCGGTCAAATTCACACCGGTTTTGCCCCCTACACCAGCGTCGACCTGGGCCAGCAGCGTGGTGGGTACCTGAATGACGGGAACACCTCGCATGAAGGTCGCCGCCAAAAACCCACCGACATCGTTCACGATGCCGCCACCAAATGCCACCACCACACTGGAACGATCACCCCCTTTCTCCACCATCTGCTCGGCCAGGATCTCGACTTCACTTAGTCGCTTGCGCTCTTCCCCTCCTGGGAAAAACAACACGTCCCAGCAGTGACCACTGAGAGCTCGCTCGACACGCTCACCATACAGTCGCCAAACGTCTTCGGTCGTGATGACGAAGAGCTTGCCCGCCTTAGGCGGCAAATACTGTCCCAGCGCGTCCAGAGCACCGTACTGCACCACCGCAGGGTAGACCCGCTGCACAGTGCGTACCTCAATGATCGGCATACCAAAGTTGTACCATGGGTGTTCTGACACTATGGACACGGATTTTCTAGTGATCGGTGCCGGAGTGGCGGGCTTGCGGGCCGCGATCGAACTGGCGGCTGAAGGCCAAGTGCTTGTGCTCGCCAAGGACCGCATCGAGGAATCCTCGAGCCAGTATGCACAGGGCGGCATCGCCGCAGCCTTGAGTGACGAGGATCAAATCGAGCTGCACGAGCAAGACACGTTGGCGGCCGGAGATGGGCTTTGCGATCCCGCCGCCGTGCGCATACTGGTCCAGGAAGGACCGCGCGCAATCGAGGAACTCATCGAATGGGGAGTCCAGTTCGACCGTGAAGGCAGCAAACTCGCCTTCACCCGTGAAGGCGCGCATAGCCGGCGCCGTGTTCTGCACGCGCACGGCGATTCGACCGGGCGGGAAATTCTTCGGGTTCTTTACCAAAAGGCCTCCTCGCTCGCCAACATACGCTTCTACACTTTCTCGGCCGTTACGGATCTGCTACTGAGCAACGGTGAAGTGGTGGGCGCTGTGGCATGCGATGAGCGACGGGGCGAATCGATCCGAATTCGTGCCCGAGCGACGCTTTTGGCCACCGGTGGACTGGGCCGGGTATACAAAGACACCACGAACCCGGATGTGGCCACGGGCGATGGTGTCGCTGTGGCCTATCAAGCTGGCGCGGAAATTAGTGACTTGGAGTTCGTGCAGTTCCACCCTACGGCCTTGCACCTTCCCAACGCGCCGCGATTTTTGCTATCGGAAGCATTGCGAGGTGAGGGTGCCTACCTGCGTAACCACGCGGGCGAGCGTTTCATGAGCCGCTATCACCCGCTGGGGGAACTTGCTCCACGGGATGTGGTCTCGCGAGCCATCGTGCGCGAGATGCAGCGCGAGGGCAAGGATCACGTATTCCTGGATCTGACACACCTACCCGCCGATTTCATCCGCCGGCGCTTCCCGAGGATTTACCAGACCTGCCTCGAACACGGCATCGATCTCACACGGGAGCCAGCGCCTGTGGCCCCTGCAGCCCATTACGCTATGGGAGGTGTGCGGACGGACTTGGACGGGCGCACCTCTTTGCCAGGTTTGTACGCGGCCGGTGAGGTTGCCTGCACCGGAGTCCACGGGGCGAATCGGTTGGCCAGCAATTCCCTGCTCGAAGGAATCGTCTATGGCGCCCGTGCGGGTAGGGCGATGAAAGAGCGGGCCGGGTATCCGTTGCGTGACGGCGAACTGCCCGACGTTGTGCTCTTCCCACAAACGACTGAAGAAGAACTCAGAGACCTGGCCAGCGCCAAGTGTGGCATCATTCGTGACGGCAACGGGTTACGGGAGGCACTGGAACAGCTCCAGCGCATTCCTTGCACCCGTCTTCAAACCCCTAACCGCCAGGTTTTTGAGCTCCGAAGCATCTTCACTGTGCTCCAGCTGATTGCCCAATGCGCTCTGGCTCGAGAGGAAAGCCGCGGAGCTCATTATCGAGCGGACTTCCCGGAAAAGCGGCCCGAATTCCAGAAGCATTCTGTCATTCGCAAAGGTCAACCGGTGCGCTTCGTCTGATTTTTTGGCTTATGGACGCGTACGCCGACAAGCAGTTAGCGCCCCCGACGGATCCAGCGCCAGCTTGCCCTCCTCAATATGAACGATCCTTCCCGAGGGATCAATCACAAAGGTCGTGCGATTGGCGATGCCTCGCTCCTCGATCAGAACTCCGTAGGCGCGGGCGGTCTCCCGCATGAAATCGCTCAGCAACGGGAAGCTAACTCCGAGCTCCTGAGCCCACCGCTGCAAACTGGGCAGGTTGTCGGTGCTGACCATCAGCACTTGGGCACCGGACTTCTGGAATTCTTCCAGATGCTGCTGGTAACTCTTGGCCTCCTGGGTGCAACCCCCGGTAAAGGCGGCAGGGAAAAACGCCAGGACAACGGTCTGCTTGCCTCGGAAGTCGGATAAAGAGATCTTGCCACCGGTGGTGGCTGGTAACGAGAACTCAGGCGCCTGGTCACCGACTTTCAAGTGCGTCCCTCCATAGGTTCCAGTGGATAAAAGAACCACCCATAATCCCCCCGCGAGCCATCTGGCTACAGTTCTCATGCTGACTCTTCCTCCTGACAGGTTGTGCTCGTCCGGTTAGATGACGGCCAGACAGCGGGCGGTTCAGATTCGGACTGGCTCGCGTTGGACCTCCCCTGTGACCATCATCCGGTCCTCCCCCACGTATACGTCCACCTCGGAACGCACACCGAATGTCTCTAGGTACACGCCCGGCTCAATCGTAAACGCGGTGCCAGGTAGGATCCGGCGCTCATCGTGAGTCTCCCAGTTGTCGGCGTTGGCTCCAGCACCGTGGACATCTTGCCCCAGGGAGTGGCCGGTGCGGTGGGGGAAGCGCTCGCCGTAACCTGCTTCGCGGATGACGGCTCGCGCCGCGTCGTCTATTTCATAGCCCCGCAGCAACCGGCCGCTGTTCACGGCTTGCTCGACCAAAGTCAGGGCAGCATCACGAGCCCTCACAACGACGTCGAACACCTGCAAATAGGCGTCGGGCACGGTCGCACCGCAGTAAGCTGTCCAAGTCGTGTCATAGTAAACGCTTTCCGGTTCATCGAGCTTTGCCCAAAGATCGAGGAGCACCCAACTGCCTGGCCGGATCCGTCGCGCCCGCCCGGCCTGTGGCTCGTAATGTGGGTCTGCGGTGTTGTCGTCGGCCGCCACGATGGGGCCATGGTCAGTGCGCAGGCGCTCGCGTGCGAATGCCTCCAAAACGTGGCATTTGACATCCCATTCGGTTAGCGGCTGCCCTTGACGCAAAACATTTCCCAACCACACGAAGGTTTCCCGACGGATTCGATCGATGCGGCGGGCCGCTTCCAAATGACTGGCTAACTGCGCGGGCGTCCAACGGGCTTCGAACAGCTGGACTAAATCGGCCGAGCTACAGACCTCCACGCCGAAACTTCGCACCAGCTCGACGGTACCCGCGTCCACATTGGCCACATAAGGGATCTCGCAACGCGGAGAGTACTGCATGGCCACGCGCCGCACTGTGGACAGCATCCAGCTCAGCTGGTCGACGTGCTCGACCCAACTGGCGTACTGTAGGGTCATCCCCGGCAAACTGGCCAGGGCTTGCGCCTCGATCCGATGGACGAGCTTGATCGGCTCGTCGCTCCGGCGGACCAAGTAGTACCACCGGCGCGTGGGTGTCCACTCTGACGGCAAACCTAAAATTCGATATGCGAGGGGATCCCGACGATGATGATCCACGAACAGCCATCCGTCGAGTCCCTCCTGTTCCAAAGCCTGCTGAATTCGCTTGAGCTCGAATTTCATCTGTTACCCCTCCCCCATCATCCGCTTCACCGCTGGCGCCACCATCGCGAGAATCGCTGCTGCAACCAGTGCACAAGCCGCCACGATGGCGAACAGCTGCGGTAATGGCAGCGCCTCGTAGAGCGCCGCCAACCGGCTGCCCAGGTAGTTGCCGATCGAGATGGACAGAAACCACACCCCCATCAAAAAGCTGGCCAACCTCGCCGGGGCGAGTTTGGTCATCGCGCTCAACCCCACTGGACTCAGGCAGAGCTCCCCGCAGGTATGCAGAAAGTAGGTCAACAGAAGCCACCACGGGCTCACCTGAAGCCCTTGGCTCGCTGCCCGGGCCGGTGCAATCAGCACCGCGAAACCGAGCCCGGCGCCCAGCAGGCCTAGAACAAACTTTGTCGGGCTAGACGGCTCCCTCGAGCCCAACCGAACCCACATCCAAGCAAACACCGGCGCCAGAGTCACGATGAACAGCGCGTTGAGCGACTGAAACCAACTGGCGGGAAACTCGAAACCGAATATCGCCTTCCGGACACTGCGTTGGGCGAAAAGATTCAGAGTTGAGCCGGCCTGTTCGAACACCGACCAGAAAACTGTTGAAGCGAAAAACAGCACTGCAATCGCCCACACTCTCCGGCGCTCCTCGGGCGTCCAACTTTTACTCATGACGAGCCAGCCGAACACTGCGGCAACGATGACCAGCAAACCACCCCCGAAAACCTGGGCCACCGCTGGAGCGCTCAACTGGATTCGACCGGCGCTCGATAGCGCTACAAAAACTGCACAGGTAACGCCTCCAGCCAGTATTCCCGGAGCGATTCTCCGCAAGGCTTGTTGGCGGACGCCCCACGAACTCCCCAGTGGAAGACCGGCGTCCCCCAAGCAACGCCAGCCCAATCGGAACTGCACCAACCCCGCCACCATGCCGAGTGCGGCCGCCGCGAATCCCAGGCGCCAGTGAACTCGCTGGCCCAGGTATCCACAAATAAGGGGTGCCAGAAAAGCCCCGAGGTTGATCCCCATGTAAAAGATTGAAAAGCCCGCATCGCGGCGGCGGTCGGTGGGCGAGTAGAGTTGACCGACGATCGTGCTGACGTTAGGCTTCAACAACCC
>JAUQPO010000172.1 GCA_030550335.1 Acidobacteriota bacterium | reverse complement strand
CGAACACGGGTATCTACGGGGCAGGCAATCATCGCTACGTTCCTTCCTTTGTGCGCAACCTTAGCGCGGAGCAGCTCGCCCGGTTGTACATCCGGGAGTTCGAACAGGGCGTCGAAGGCGTCAAACCACGCTTCATCAAGACCGGGGTCAACCGTGCACCCTTGAACGAATTGGACCGCAAGCTCATCCGGGCCGCCGCCTTAGCTTGCCGGGAAACCGGATTGACTATTGCGTCCCACACCCCGGATGGCCCGGCTGCGATGGAACAACTGGAATGGATCGATCGGGAGCAGGTACCAGTGAACAAGTTCGTCTGGGTGCACGCACAAAACGAACGCGACCATGGCTATCACCGCAAGGTGGCCGAACTGGGCGCGTGGGTCGAGTTCGATGGAATTAGCGAAAAGTCCCTGGACTGGCACCTGGAATGTGTCCGGGTAATGGCTCAAGCGGGATTGCTCCATCGGACACTGATCTCGCAGGACGCGGGATGGTACCACGTGGGTGAGCCTGGTGGCGGCAACTACCGAGGTTATACCTTCATTTACACCGACTTTTTGCCCCGGCTCGAACAGGGATGGGCGGAGCAGCTGCTGGTCGTTAACCCCCGCCGGGCGTTCGGAACGTGAGCGTGGACCCGTGGGGCCCAAACGCACTCCTCCGGAAACGCTTCCGTTGTTGACCACGCCCAATACAATGAGAGTGGGCCCGCTGGACGGGCAGCCGCCCTCGTCAGGGTGTAGCCCGGCGGGGGAGGAAAGTCCGGTCTCCGCAGGGCAGCGTGCCGGCTAACAGCCGGGGAGGCTCTCTCAGAAGGGAGTCTCACGGAAAGTGCCACAGAAAACATACCGCCGGCGGCTAGGCCGCCGGTAAGGGTGAAAAGGTGCGGTAAGAGCGCACCGCGGTCCGGAGCAATCCGACCGGCAGGGCAAACCCCACGCGGAGCAAGACCAAATAGGAGAGCAGGAGTGGCCCGCTCCGCTATCGACTCTCGGGTAGGTCGCTAGAGCCACTCAGAAATGGGTGGCCCAGAGGAATGGCTGCCACCCCTCGCGCCGAGGGGTACAGAAACCGGCTTACAGTCCAGCGGGTCGACTTGCTCAACTAGCTCAGATCTCTCTCGCCTTAGGCCAAACGATAGCCGGCCCCTTAGTGATTCCCGGATCGATGATTCCTCGGGCAACTCGGCTTGGAAAGCCTGAGTGACTCGCTCCCTAGTTCGAAAGACGAGACACGGCGCTCACATAAGCCTCCGCCTAGTAGCGCAGAGCAGAGCTCATCAGCTTTCATGTCAACCACCAACGATCGCTTGACTGGGTAATCTTGAGGCAGAAATTCCCCCGACCAGCCACTACCCAAGCTTGATATACTCGTCCGGCATGAAGCGGCTGCCGGGAGTTTGTGCTGCCCTGGGGATCGGTTTCGTGGCATTCGCCTTGGACCCAGCGCGCGACATCTTGCTCAGCTGGCCTGAGCCGAATCCCTCGGTGGTGGACCTGGCCCACGAGATCGGCGCCGCGGCTGTGCTCGTCCCTTTCAATCCCGGCTCGACCTACGACCGATTCGCTTCCGCGTGCTCGCAAGCAGGGATACTGCCTGTGGCAGAGCTTCGGCAAGAGGGCTCGGTAGCTACGTTGCGGGAGCGAGCGCGGCTGGCCTTAAAAGCGGGGTTCGGCGGCCTTGCTTACCAGGCCACAGGAAACGAAGCAGAGCTCCGTCGCTTCATAGAGGATCACGCAAACGTCCCACAGCTAGTATTCGTGGATCCGAGCCGTGCCAACTGGCGGCTCGAACCCGCTTATGCAGTGTGGACTCAGGCACTGTGGCCTGGAACCAAACGTCCTGAGCCTACCAGCGCTTCCGCGACGGAATCGCCTTGGATCGATGCGAACCTTTGGCTGATCAGCTGGCTCCGAGCCCGGTTTCCAGAGCGCCCGCCGATCCTTGGTCAACGACCCGACCCCGAGGCGGGTGTAGCCGAAGACCAGTACGTACCGAATTCCACCGTAGAAGTCGCCCTCGCCGAGGCCCGGATCGCCGGGGGTAATTGGATCCTAGCCTTGCCTGAGCGGTACCGCCAGGCCCTGATCGAGGGAGAGTTGCAAGCGATTCGGGATTGGCGAAGCCTGGCCCGGACGATCCAGTTCCTCCGCGAACACCTTGGGGACCTTCAAGCGAGTGCTGGTTTGCGCATCCTGGCGCTCGCTGGCGAGTTGGAAGAAACTGGCGAAATTCTCAATTTGTTGTTCCGGCACAACGCCACGCCAGCCGTCGAACACGTGGCCAGCCCACGGCTTTCGACGCTGCTGGCCTCTGGAGGCTATTCGGTAGTCGTAGCAGCGAACCTCGAGCCACCAGAGCCACTGCGAGCTCCGCTGCTCGAATTCGCCAAGCGCGGCGGCACACTGGTCGTCGCTCCCAGCGCTTCCGAGCGCGCACCCTGGTGGTCCACGGCTGCCCAGCCGGGTAAAAGCGAGGCTGGCACACACGGGCCGCTGCGGCTTGGCCAGGGTCGGCTGATCGTTTACCCGGAACCCATCGTCGACGTGCACGAGTTTGCTTTGGATGTGATCGCCGCCCTCAATTGGAAAGTTCGCGACCTGCGTATCTGGGGGGCGCCAACGATTTTGGGTCTAGTGCGCCGCAGCACCCAGGGAGGTTTGACCTTGGGGCTCATCGATTACGGGCACCGCTGGACTCAGGACCATGACCCGGACTTCTTGATCCAGGTGTATGGCCGGTTCGCGAAAGCCGAACTTCTGGTTCCAGAACGCTCCGCCTCCATACCGCTGTCGCCGCGAGTGCGCGGCGAGCTTACCGAGATTGAGCTCCGGGATCTTCGCTATGTGGGCCTCATCCAAATGCAGCGTGGGGAAGAGTGAGCCATGATCTACACCCGTAGAGAGTTCCTGGCTTCGCTGGGGGCGAGCCACTTGGCTTCGATGCCGTATTTCGGGCTGCACCCATTCATCGAAGCCCACCCCAAGGCAGTGTTCGTCTATCGCACACGGGTGGCGCACAAGATGGATCGCGTAGCCAAGCTTGCAGCCGGCTTAGAGCTTGGCCGCCAGATCTTTGTGCCTATGGATCGACCTGGCGTTCCAATCACTTCAAAGATCGTTCTGAAGCCGAACATGACGAGTGTGCGGTCCCGGTCGCGTCCGGACGTCGAAAACTGGGGGACAGGTACAGATCCCGACTTTTACGAAGGAATCGTCCTCGCGCTGAAGGAACTCGGAGTGCGACAGTTTTATTGCATCGAGGCCAACCTGCGGTGGGCTTGGAACTACCGAGGATTTGTGGAGATCAACGACCGGCACGGCATTCAAATGAACGAGCCCGAGATCCGGCCTTGCGATTATGACCGGAGCCCCGATCTCGTCTGGTCCGAGGTGCCGGATGCCGTGGTTTACCGACGCATTCCGCATTACTGGCCGGTGAATGCCCCGGACTCGTGGTTGTTGAACATAGCCAAGTGGAAAGCCCACGGCATGTGCATGACCCAGTCGGTCAAGAACGAGCAGGGTCTGGTGGTTGCCCCATACGTGCGTTTTTGTCCGGGTTGGTCGATGGTGACTGGTGCACCGGTCCACGTCAAGCGCAACATTTGCGAGGATGCAGAGGCCCGCGTGCTGCGATACTTCGAAAGCCATCGCAAGATGGGCTACTACCGTTACGATCAACCGGCCGAGGGCCGCTACCCCGATCCCCTCGCCCATGAGATTTGGTGCCAGAAAACCTGTGACAACCAGAGTGTGCTGAAAACGGGTCTCGCCATGATCGAGGGAATCTACGGTCGCGATGGCGACGGCTTCCACCTCGGGCAGGACTACTTGACGAACCTGGTGCTGTTCAGTAAGGACAAGTTCCGCCTGGACGTGATTGGCCTCTGGTTGGCGGGTCATGAGCCGGGCAACGTGCACCTCTACCGCGTCGCTAAAGAGCGCGGTCTGAGCGATACGTTCAATCCCTGGGAGATTCCGATTTACGAGTGGATAGACGGGAAGCCGGTACCGAGGAAGCTCACGGATTTGCCCCGCACGCCGTTACGGAGCGTCTACATGCGCCAGCCAGGCGAAGACCTTCACTTGGCCAACGAGCCGTTCGATTACGAAAAGCACAGCTTGTAGGAGGGGTGTGAAAAGTGCTGCTGTGTCTCCGCAGAATTAGGCTTGCGGCGGATGGATTTCGGAGGCCGGCATCGTGCCTCCTCCATGAGGTCTGAGGCAACGCGCACCAGGGTGAGCAGAAGCTGAAGCCACTGCCTGCATCGCTCCAGCCCCGCCCAATCACTGGGCCATTACCAGCGGGGCCCACTCGAGCATCGCAAACGGCACAGCCTCCCCTGAGCGTAGACCCAAGGTTGGCCAAGCCGTACTGGTTGACTTTCAAACGCTGTTGTGATAATTAGGAGCCATCTTTCTGCAGGAGGGAGCAATGTCCGCAATATCCCCGACAAGAAGGCCCTGGGGGTTGTTGTGTGTCTTGACCATCCTGGCCGGCCTGGGGCTTTTCGCTCAAGAGTATCGCGGCCGCGTACAGGGCTACGTGACCGATCCCACTAATGCCGCCGTCTCTGGGGCTACCGTGACTCTGCGCAACGTCAACACGGGCGTGAGTGCTCAGACGACTACCGATCCGACCGGGCACTACATCTTCAGCTACGTCCAGCCGGGGAGTTACACGGTCACGGTGGAGGCTCCCGGGTTCAATCGATTCGTGCAGGAAAACGTTACGGTGCTGACCAGCGGCGATGTGACGGTCAACGCCCAGCTGACCCTGGGTGCGGTGACGGAAACCGTAACCGTGAGTGCGGAAGTTGCCGGCGTGCAGTTCAACACCTCCACCATGACCACCACTGTCCAAGGCTCGATGCTTCAAAACATCCCGATCCTTGCGCGGAACCCGTTCACGCTGGCCCTGCTGAACCCGGCGGTGATCAACCGCTATTGGGACATAGCCCACCGTAACCCCTTCTACATGTGGTCCTCCAATGGGCTCGATGTCGGAGGACGTACAGGCGGTAAGAACGACATGCTCCTCGACGGGGTAACCCTGCGCGCGGCCTCGGCACGCGGCTCCTACATGCCGCCCATGGACGCTGTGCAGGAGGTGGCAGTGCAGCAGAACGCTGTCGACGCCGAGTATGGTTTCTCGGCCGGGGGCATCCTCAATGTCTCCATGAAGTCGGGGACGAACGACTTCCACGGCACCCTGTATTACTTCGGTCGAAATCCAGCCCTGAACGCCCTGACCAACCGCATCAGCCGCCAGAAAGGCATCGTCCGGAATCACATTTGGGGTGCGACCGTAGGCGGCCCCATCGTCAAGAACAAGCTCTTCTTCTACCAAGCGTACGAGCAGTGGCGATCGACTCAGCCATCGAGCAAGCAACAAACTGTGCCAACCGATCTGGAGCGCCAGGGTGACTTCTCCAAAAGTCTGGCCAAGGACGGCTCGCTCCGGCTAATCTATGACCCCTTCACCACCCGCCTCGACTCCGCAACAGGCCAATGGGTGAGGCAGCCTTTCCCTGGCAACATCATCCCACCAGCGCGATTTGACCCCACAGGGGTCAAGATCATTCGGGATTTGTGGAAGCCGAATGGACCGGGCACCGACCTGAGCGGCATTAACAACTTCCAGATCGCCTATGCGTGGTGGCTCCGATACTGGAACATCTCCAACCGTGTGGACTGGTACGCCACCGACAAGATCCGTTTCTACCACCGCTTCAGCAAATATGAAACCCGCTTGGACAATCCGAATTGGGGAGGCACGATCGCCGTGCCGTCGGACAACGGCGGCCTGATGGACGCTGTCAACGCCGCAGCCGACCTTCTCTACATGATTAGCCCTGCCACTACACTCAACCTGCGCTACGGGGCGACGTACGTAGAAGACGACTACGATTCTCAGTGGGCCAAGGTACCCAAGAGCGTGTGGGAGGATCTCTGGCCGAACAAATGGTTCGAGCCGGTACTGGCGAACGTCCCCGGCATTTACTACCCGCGATTCAACTTCTCCGGCAATGGCAGCGCGTACACGGGCTTCGGCAGCTGGTGGATCGTCCATGAACGGGCGCACACAGGCCAGATCAATCTGACCCACGACCGCGGCATGCACCACATCAAGGTGGGCCACATGATCCGCTATACCGGGAACCGAAACGGCCAGCCCGGCACCACTTCGCTGAACTTCAACGCCATCGACACTGGCGCATCGTTCGTCGGTTTCGACGCCAGCCGCAGCGGCAACATGTATGCATCTGTGCTCCTGGGCGTACTGAATGGCGGCGCAGCTTACATCCGACCTTTCGTGGACTCCAGCCAGCAACAATGGGCTGTCTACTTCCAGGACGACATCAAGCTCTCCCGGCGTGTAACCCTGAATCTGGGCATTCGCTACGAGTACGAAACGGCGCCGTCGGAAGCCCGGCGGATTTACTCGCGATACCTGGATCTGGACAACCCGATCCCGGAGCTCGCCAACAACCCGCCAAAGATGCCGCCGGAGGTCACGGCGATCGCCCAGATTCCTTACAAGTGGACTGGGGCGTGGATCTACACGGACGATCAGCACCCTGGGGTCTACGATGCTGAGAAGACCGTTTTCCTGCCGCGCATCGGTGCGGCCATCCGAGTCGACGACCGAACCGCCCTGCGAATCGGCTGGGCGCGTTACGCGGTGCCTATCCTCACTATCCACCCCGAAACCTGGAATCTCCCCAAGGATGGGTTCTCCCGCACCACCAACGTGATCGGGCCAGTCTCCGGGATCCCTCAAACCCAGGTCCAGGATCCGTTCCCAACGGCTAGCAACCCGCTGCTCCTGCCGGTAGGCAAGAGCCTGGGTCGATATCTGAACTTGGGCGACAACGCCACATGGTTCCGCAAACAGGTCTTACATCCAATCAACGATCGTCTCAACATCTCTGTGCAGCGGCAGTTACCCTGGCGCGTGATGACCGACACTACGTTCTTCGTCAACCTGGGTCGCGATATCCACGACGCGAGCATGTGGGGCGGCGATTACTCACTGCCGCGCAACCTGATGGATCCTGAACTGGCCTATCAGTACAAAGCGGCTGTGGACAAGACGGTGCCGAACCCCTTCTACCAACTCCTACCAGCGGACAAAATGCCAGGTCCCTTGCGCACTCGGACTACGGTGGCAGTCCGCGAGCTCCTGCGGCCGTACCCGCATTACGGGAACCTGACCGAGCGCTTTATGACCGGGCGCAAGAGTCACTACTATTCGCTGCAGTTCAAAGCCGAGCGGCCTATGGCCCAAGGTCTGACTTTCAGCTTCGGATACAACTACGCCCGTGAATCGCGCAGCGAATGGTATGACGAGGTCGCCCAGTACCGGAACCAGCTCACGATGATCGACACCCGCGAGCCACGACATTACCTGCGGATCGCGGGTACGTGGGAAGTTCCAGTGGGCCGAGGCCGACGCTTCGGAACCAACATGCCCAAAGTGCTCGATCTGATCGTTGGTGGTTGGGCCACCAGCCATATGTTTCTGTGGAACAACGGCCGCTTGCTGACCTTCGGTGCGATGCAGTGCACAGGCAGCCCTAAGATCGATAACCC
>JAUQPO010000171.1 GCA_030550335.1 Acidobacteriota bacterium | reverse complement strand
CCTTTGATGGCCCGAGCAGAGGCGGTCTTGATCGGACCCGCTGAGATCGCGTTGACGCGGATCTGAGCGCGCCCTAGGTCATTCGCCAGATAACGCACGCAGGATTCCAGAGCGGCCTTGGCCACGCCCATGACGTTGTAGTTTGGCACCACGCGGCAGGCCCCCAGGTAAGAAAGAGTGATAATCGAGCCGCCTTGCGTCATCAGCGGTGCCACCAGGCGCGCCAAGGCTACCAGCGAGTAAACGCTCACTTCGTGAGCCACTAGGAAGCCGTGGCGGGATGTCTCTAAGAATTTGCCCGACAGCTCTTCCTTTGGTGCGTAGGCGACGCTATGGACGAGCACGTCAATCCGCTCAAAGCGCTGGCGCAAGGCTTCGCCTAACTGGTGCAAGTCGTCTTCCCGTGTGACGTCGCAAGGCAGGGCTGCTGCTCCCAGCTCCGCAGCCAGTTCTTCGACGGTCAGACGTTGGCGGTCTCCCTGGTAAGTGAGCAGCACCTCGGCCCCGTGCTGGCGAAAAGCTGAGGCGATCGCCCAGGCCAGGCTCCACCGATTCGCGACGCCCACAACAAGCGCTCTTTTGCCCTCTAGCAACTGAGCCATGGATGCAAACGCCTCCCTCCCAGTCGATACATTCGATCCGGCTTGCTAGCAGTGTCGAGGAACAGGGCGGGTGTCCGCCTCCTGGTTCCGGCTTCCCTGAGCTCGCTAGGCTGTCTTTGAGCCGGTGTAAAGCGACTCGGTTTCATTTTGCCATGCTCGGGGGCTTCGGCGTGGGCTCGGCGGAATTCCCGGCCGTTCGGGTGCCGGATTGCCAAGTTAAATCAATTGACTTATGATGGCTGAGAACAGGCTCGGGTGCCATTCTTCGTATACCTGAGGGGGCTGGAAATGCACTCATCGTCGAGCCATGATCGAGCAAGGCCGAGAGGGGTGGGGCGAACCCTTTCGCACGTTATTTGAGTTGATTCCGCATGCGATTTTCTTGATCGATGCGGACTCGTACCGGATCGTTGACGCTAACGCCGGTGCTTCGGCCCTGCTTGGGCTGGCACGAAGCCAATTGCTCGGCAGGACGCCCCTAGAGCTCAGTCCGGAATACCAGAGCCAGGGAAAAAGGTCCTTTGATTTGTTCACCTCTGCAGTCCAGCGGGTCGTGGCGGGCCAGGTTTCGCACTGTGAGTGGTACTTGCGGGGGGCTAACGGGGAGCCGCTATTAGGAGTGACCCGGCTGGGGTTGGTTCCAGGGACACGGACCATTCTGGCGGTTGTGGTGGACGTCACTGCCCAGCGGCGTATGGAGATCGCACTGCAGGAGATGGTCGAACAGTACCGGGTGTTATTCGAAGCGGCCGAAGACGGCATTTTGTTGATGCGCGGTGACCAGTTTGTAGACTGCAACCCGGCGGCGTTGCGTTTGTTCGGGTGCCAGGAGGATGAGTTGCTGGGTACAACACCTTGGGCCTGGTCACCTCCCACGCAACCCGACGGTCGTAGCTCAGTGGAGAAAGGGTTGGCGTACATCGCGGCTGCGATGGCGGGATTGCCGCAGCGATTCGAATGGGTCCACCAGCGCAAAGACGGCAGCTTGTTCGACGCGGAGGTCCAGCTGAAAGCTGTTGACCTGGCAGGCGAGAAGTGCTTGTTGGCGCTCGTCCGGGATATTTCGGAGAGAAAGCGCGCAGAGCGCACGCAACGCGGTCTGATGGAACTGGAACGGCTGGTGCGGACCTTGTCGTCGGAGTTCCTGCGGGCTCCTGCCGAAAAACTGCTGGAAGCGATTCAAGCAGCCGTTCAGCTCATCGGCGTCTACACCGGTGTTGACCGCTGCTATGTGTACCTGTTCGAAGACGACATGCGGTCGATTACCTGCCTGGCGGAGTGGGTGTTTAGTGGCGTAGAGCCAGCGCCCCAGCTGCGAGGCTTTGGGGTGGAGCATTTCCGTTGGTGGCGGAGCTATTTGGAACGTGGCGAGATCTTTTACATCCGCTCGCTGGACGACGTGCCGGAGCAAGAGGCTTCTTTTCGTCAACTGCTCTCCCAGCGCGGCGTCAAGACGATGGTCAACGTACCTATCGCGGTGGGAGCCAGCTTGCGCGGGTTCCTGGGTTGCGTCAACGTCCGGGAACACCGTGACTGGGAACCTACGGAGTTAAGCCTGTTGCGTGTGCTGGGTGAAGTTTTGGGAAGCGCGTTGGCCCGACGAGAGTACGAACTTGAACGCGAGCGGGCGCGTCGGCAGGCAGAGGCCGCCAGTCAGGCGAAGAGCCAATTTTTGGCGAACGTGAGCCATGAGTTACGGACGCCGCTGAATGGGATTCTCGGAGCTACGCGGCTGTTACTGGATCTGCCGCTTCCGGGCGAAGCCCGCGAGCTGGCCGAGACGGTGTACAAGTCCGCTGAGAGCCTGCTCGAGATCGTCAATGACTTGTTGGACTTGCAACGCATCGAGCAGGGTTTGATCCGGTTGGAGCGAGTGCCTTTCAACTTGCGTGTGGCGCTGCAGGATTTGTTGGAATTGGTGTCCCCATTGGCAGAGGAAAAAGGACTGGGGCTGACGCTGTGGTACGCTGCGGACACTCCGGAGTGGGTGGTGGGCGATCCGGGACGCGTGCGTCAGGTGTTGCTCAACCTTTTGGGGAACGCGGTCAAGTTCACCGAACGGGGCGAGATTCTCGTCGAGGTGGAAGCTAAATCGCGGGATGAGCGGACAGCTTTGTTGCGGATTGCGGTCCACGATACCGGCATTGGCATCCCGCCGGACAAGATCCACACACTCTTCGATGTGTTCGCTCGTGTAGAGACGCCTTTGACGCGCAAAGTGGAGGGAGCGGGCCTGGGCTTGGCCATTGCCAAGAGCTTGGTGGAGCTGATGGGAGGCAGTATCGAGGTGGCAAGCCAGCCAGGTGAGGGGTCGACGTTCGCTGTGATGTGCCCGTTTGAGCTAGCTCCGCCGTCTGAGCTGCCTACTGAAGCCACTCCACTAACGCTGGACGGCATGCGAGTGCTGGTGGGCAGCAGCCACCACCTGCGGCGGGCAGCCCTGATCGAAGCTTGCGAGCGGGCCCGCATGAGCGTGCAAGAAGCCTCGACGGCTAAAGAGCTTCAGCAGCGACTAGTGGCCGCCTGGAATCAGGGCACTCCGCTAGAGGCTGTGATTGTGGATCGGCGCTTGGCCGACATGGATGCGGAGCATTTTCTGCGATGGCTGCGCCAGCAGGAACCCGGACTAGCAGAGACGCCGGTGGTAGTGATCGCGCCGCGCGGAGAGCGCGGTGAGGCATCGATTTTCCGCGAAGCCGGTTGCGACGGGTACTTGGTTCAGCCTGTGCGGGATGAATTTTTGCTCCAGGCTCTGGCCTTGCTGCGCCTACCCAAGCACCAACGGCCTTCTTCGATGATTACGGTCCACACGCTGCGGGAGAGCCAAGTCCGGCCGCAAGAAGTCTCCGGGCGAGAGTTCGCGGGCCGGCGCATCTTGTTAGTAGAGGACAACTTGATCAACCAGCGGGTGGCCTGCCGGATGCTCGAACGGCTGGGCTGTGAAGTCAGACTAGCCACCACGGGCGAGGAGGCTGTCGAAGCCGTGCGCAGCCAGGCTTTCGACCTTGTGCTGATGGACTGCCAGTTACCGGGCATGGATGGGTTCGAGGCGACACGACGGATTCGGCAGATGGAAGGGCCAGTGGCTCGCGTCCCGGTGATCGCCCTGACCGCGTACGCGATGGAAGAGGACCGGCAGCGATGTGTACAGGCTGGCATGGACGGCTACCTCAGCAAGCCCATTAGCTTCGAGGCCCTGAAGCGGGAACTCTCGCGGCACCTGCGCTGAGCCGGGGGATGAGAGTGGGGTCGGTGCTAAGATGGTTGCTCGATGGAGCGGCCGCGTGCGGAGCCGGTGGTCGCCATCGTCGGGCGCCCTAACGTCGGCAAGTCCACATTGTTCAATCGCATCGTGGGTCAGCGCCGGGCGATTGTGGGCGATGAACCGGGGATGACGCGCGACCGCATCTACGGGCGAGCCGAGCACCGCGGCCGTCCATTCGTCGTCGTAGACACCGGAGGACTTTTGCCGGGTGCACAGGAACTGGTGGCCCAAGAGGTTGTACGTCAGGCTCAGCAAGCCATCGAGGAAGCTGCTGCGCTGATTTTTGTGGTGGATGCCCGCGAGGATCTGACTCCACTGGATCGTGAATTGGCTGACCTACTCCGCCGATGCGGAAAACCGGTGTTCGTCGCGGTCAATAAAGTCGACGTACCCACAGCGGCGGCTTTCACCGGGGCCTTTTATGCGTTGGGTTTCCGGGAAATTTACCCAATTTCCGCCGAACATGGCATCGGCGTCGACGACATGCTCGATGCTGTAGTGGCGTGCCTGCCGGAGACGCCTTCCGAAGTAGCGGTGGAAACGGCGCCGGAGGAGCTACCTCAGATCAAGGTCGCCATCATCGGCCGGCCGAACGTGGGCAAGTCCACGCTACTCAATGCGCTCACTGGGACGGACCGGGCGATTGTCTCTCCCATCCCCGGGACCACGCGCGATGCAGTTGATGAGGAAGTCGTTGTTGATGGCACGCGCTTTGTGTTCGTCGACACTGCTGGGATTCGTCGCAAGGGCAAGACCAAGCTCTTGGCAGAGAAGCTGAGCGTGATTATGGCTCGCCGGCACATCCGCTTGGCTGATGTGGTGTTGCTGGTGCTGGATGCGACCGAAGGGATAGTGAATCTGGACGCCACGATTGGTGGTTACGCGCACGAAGCCGGTCGGGCAATCATTCTGTGCGTGAACAAATGGGACGCAGCCCCGTCGAAGGACAAGGCGGCCTTTGTGGAACGAGTCCGGGCGGAGCTCCGGTTCCTGGAATATGCCCCGATCGCTTTTCTTTCGGCGGAACGTCGGGCTGGGCTTAGCCAGCTTTTTCCGTTGATTCGCCGCTGTTATGAGGCAGCTTCCCGTCGCATTCCTACAGCTGAGCTGAACCGGTTCTTCCAGTCGCTGGAGCTGCCTCCGGAGTTACGCGGCCGTTACATCACCCAAGTGGGAATCCGGCCGCCTACGTTTGTGGTCTTCGCGGCCACGCGCGAGCCGTTGCATTTTTCCATCGAGCGGTATTTGATCAACCGTATCCGCGAGGCCTTCGATTTCTTTGGCACGCCTATTCGCATCAAGGTCAAGCCGAAGCGCGGGGCACGCGAGCCTAGCGTGTTGAGGCCTGCGCGTTGAGCAAGCCCTCAATGACGGGCTGATCCTGTGGGTTACCGTCGCGGCGTTTGCATTACGCGGTGCTGAGGAGTTTCCCGCGGATGTAGAATCAGTGCCGTGCAGGTGCAGCAGGCAGCGCAGCGTTACACTCGGGCGCAAGTTTGCCGGATGCTCGGCTTGAGCCGGCAACAGCTCCAGGCGTGGGAGCGCCAGGGATTGATTCGCCGGCTGGAGGAGTACTCATTTTCCGACTTGCTCGCCTTACGGACCTTAATCCAGTTGCGCAAGAATCGGGTTCCGGGAGCCCGGATCCGCGAGGCCATATTGGCGTTGCGACGCCGTTGGGGCAGTAGCGAGAATCCTCTGGCAGAGCTGAAGATTTTTCCCGAAGGCCGGCGGTTACGCGTGAGAGTTGATGACGCCTTGCTGGAGCCTATCACAGGCCAGTTGTTGTTGCCTTTTGAGGCGGCTGGATCGGAAAACGAAAGCAACAAAATTGTCCAGTTCCCCCGGTCGAAGCTCCAAACCCGCGAGCGTCAACAGCGTGTCGAGCAGCTGTTCAGTCAGGCGGTCGAGCTAGAGCAGCAAGGCCGGGTTGCCGAAGCCTTGAGATGTTATCGAGATCTGCTGGAGCTGGAGCCGAATCACGCACCCACACTCGTCAACCTGGGTACGATCTGCTTTCACGCGCGGGATTATGTTCAGGCTCGAACCTACTATGAGCATGCGGTGCGTGTGGCTCCCGATTATGCCCTAGCCAGGTTCAACCTGGGGAACTTGCTCGACGAGCTGGGGTTGTTCGAGGCAGCCCTGGAACAGTACCAAGAAGCACTACGCTTGAAGCCAGATTACGCGGATGCCCACTTCAACATCGCTTCAGTCTACAAAGCGTTAGGGCAACCGCTACGTGCCTTGCAGCATTGGCGGCAGTACTTGAAGTACGACGGCACGAGCGAGTGGGCTCGCATCGCGCGCCGAGAAATCGAGCGGATTTGCCAGCAGATGCTGGTCCAGCCTGGCTCGAGGGCCTGAACGCACGCTCGCTAGGCCGACGTCAAGCGTCGCGCAAAGGCCGTGGTGGGTCAGGTAAGTTCAGCGCGCGGCGGATGGCCGCGTAGACCTCCTCGATGGTGCCAGTACCGTCAATGCGGAGTAAGATCCCCCGCTCCTCAAACAGCGCCAGAAGTGGCGTGGTTTTCTCGTAGTATTCCTGGAGTCTCGTCCGCAAAATGTCTGGATCGTCGTCAGCACGCTTGCCCGAGCCGTCGGCCTCCCCAACTTGAGCCCGGTGCATGACGCGCTGGAAGATGACCGGTTCAGGGACGTCCAGGTAAATGGCCCGGTCGATGTTCCAGTTCTCAAACAAGAACTCTGCCTGAGGGCGCGTCCTGGGAAAACCGTCAAGGATAAAGCCGTAATTCCAATCGTGTTCTTCTAGTCGCTTGCGTACCACCTCCTGCACGATCTCGTCCGGGACGAGCAGTCCCTGCTTAATGATCCGTTCGACCCGGCTGCCCAGCTTGGTGTGGTTTCGCAAGTGCCATCGGAAAATGTCACCCACCGAGATGTGCACCAGGTCGTAGTCTTCAGCGAGCTTACGAGCTTGAGTACCTTTGCCAGATCCTTGAGGACCCAGAATGACGTACTTGTACATGATGGCCACCGTGAGAATCGGATATCAGGCTCCGGTGGCATTGTAACGAATCCCGCCGCAGGCACGCGCAGCCAATCAGGCGCCAGCGCTGGCGACTAGCTTCCGAGCACTAGCCTTCGGGGACGAAGTTGAATGTCACGGCCACGACAGCTTTCACCGGCTGCCCATTGCGAGTGAAGGGCTTGAACTTCCACTGCCGGAGGGCGTCGCGGGCCGCCATGCGCAGCACCGGATTACCGCTCTTAACGATCACATCCTCGACTTTGCCCTGTTCGTTCACCACCGCCTCCAGTTCGACTACCCCGGACAGGCGCATCCGTCGGGCCATTTCGGGGTAAATGGGCTTAACCTTTTCGATGGCTGCCCGGTCCGCTTCTGCGGCAGTCACGCGCAGGGGTTCACTTTGAGCCCACGCTGTGGCCACCGGAAGCGCCAGCGCCAACGTGGCCAGAAGAAAGGCAGTCCGGAACCTGCTGCAGTTGGGAAAGGTGGTAGGCTGATTCATGTTCTTCACCCCGTTGAGTTGACGTTGTGATGTCACTGAGGCTTATCGACTGCGGCAACCAGAACTTGAACGCCGAGCGAACCGGCTGAAAGGGGAGGGCATGGCAAGCCGACCCAAGGCCTTGGGGAACGAGCTCAGCCTAGTGCGGTTGATCGGGCGGTTAGCCGCGCGGGTTCCGGCTCGTGATGTAGTTGTCGGGATTGGGGACGATGCTGCGGTACTGCGCTTAGCGGGTTTCCAGGCTCAGGCTC
>JAUQPO010000170.1 GCA_030550335.1 Acidobacteriota bacterium | reverse complement strand
GCTTTGGCGGCACTGCGGCGAGGCTTATCGCTGGCCGACGAGGAGCAGCTCAGCCGACTGGCTCGCACTGTGCGGATTGAGCTCGACTACCCTCCCCCACGCGTGCTGCTGGATGGGGAAGATGTGACCCAAGCCATTCGAGCTCCCGAGGTGTCTGAGGCCGCGTCACAGATCTCCACGCTTCCCACAGTTCGGCGCGCACTGGTCGAGCAACAACGGGCCATTGCGCGGAAGCGCTCAGTAGTCATGGAAGGACGGGATATCGGTACCGTGGTGTTCCCCGAGGCGCAACTGAAAGTCTACTTGGATGCCCGCCCCGAAGTCCGAGCGCGACGGCGGTGGTTGGATTTAGTGGCACAAGGGCGCTCGCCAACAGAGGCGGAGTTGCTCCGGGAGATCACGTTGCGCGATCAGCGTGACATGACGCGCCATGATTCCCCCTTGCGCCGCGCGCCGGATGCGGTTTATCTTGATACTTCCTCGATGACGATCGACGAGGTCGAACGCGCCATCCTGGATTTGCTCCACCAACGCATCCACAACGAGAGGTGATCGGCCTTGAAAGACCTGCTGGTCATGAAATTTGGCGGCACGAGTATGGGCTCTGCAGAGCGTATTCGTCGTGCGGCAGAGCTCGCACTCAAGGAGAAAGCCCACCGGCCGGTACTGGTGGTGGTCTCTGCTATGGCGGGGATTACCGATTTGTTGATCGATACGCTCAAGCACGCCGAGGTTGGCGACCGGGAGGGAGTCGAGAAACGCCTGCGACAACTCGAGGAGCGCCACGTCACCACGTGCGAGGAATTGCTGCCGCGTGAACATCGTGCCGAAGCGCTGGAAGAGATCCGCGCAACCGTGACCGACGTGCGACGGATTGCCCACGGCATGTTGATGCTGGGCGAGCGGCCGCCTCGCTCGGTGGACGAAGCCATCGCCGTTGGCGAGCATTTGTCTTCCGTGCTGATGGCTGCCTATCTACGCTCTTTGGGCACGGAGGCGGTGGCGGTCAACTGCAAGGAGATCATCGTTACCGACGCGGCTTTCGGGCGTGCCTCGCCGTTGATGGGTCCTACGGAGCAACGTGCGCGCGCGAAGCTTCTACCCCTACTGGAACGAGGAGCACTGCCCATCGCTACCGGTTTCAACGGAGCCACCGTCGATGGTCAGCCCACCACGTTGGGGCGCGGAGGCTCCGACTACACCGCCTCGATCCTCGCTTATTGCTTGGACGCTGCGGAAGTATGGATCTGGACGGACGTCGACGGGATCATGACCGCCGACCCCCGCATCGTCCCCGATGCTGCAGTCCTGAAGGAGGTGACTTATCAAGAGGCGGCCGAGTTGGCTTACAACGGCGCCAAAGTGCTCCATCCTCGTACGCTCGCCCCGCTGATCGAGAAGCAGATTCCCGCCTGGAGCAAGAACAGCTTTGCCCCGGAGAAGCCCGGTACGCGGATCGCCGCCAGCATCCGTGCCCCGAAAGGTGCTCGAGCGGTGACTTCGATGACGAAAGTGGCCCTGGTCAGCATCGAGCCAGCCAGTGGCGCGGTGTCGGGCCCACGCCTGATGTCTCGTGCTATGGACCGGCTGGCGGATCTGAATATCGAGCTACTGGCCCTGTCCAGCTCCAGTTATCAGCAGAGCTTTTGCTTCCTGATCCGGAGGGAAGATCTGCCGGCCGCGTTCAAGGCGCTGGAGGAGGAGTTCGCATTAGAGCTGGCGCACGGCTACATCAAGCCCATTCAGATTGACGAGCAAGTGGGGTTGCTGGCGGTGGTCGGGGAAGGGATGCGTGGCACCCCGGGCATCGCCGGCAGTGTATTCACGGCCATTTCCCGTGAGGGGATCAATGTCATCGCCATTGCTCAAGGCTCGAGCGAGCTGACCATCGCGATCGTTGTCCACCAGGACGGCTTGGAGAAGGCGGTCCGAGCGGTGCACCGGGAGTGTCGCATGGCTGAACTCGCCAACCTGTCTTGACTGCCCTGGGAACCAGTTTCAAGAGAACCGGCCAGAGACTAATCGATGATTGCTGGCAGGCGCCGACAGTGCCCAGCTGTTTTGGAGGCTTCGCGTTGGCGCCAATTTCACGCACGGCGGTCTACGAGCAGAGTTCCGCTGCCCCGATAAGGCTAGGAGGGCGCGCAAGGGCCTGCGGAGCGAACGTGAGAAAATGGTGGCGGAGCCGCCCTGGTCATGGTCCTTACGGGGCTTTGGTATGCATCGGTTTGCGCAGTAGCTGCGTTACTGGTAGGGTGGTGGACTCGGCCCCTGTACGCTGGCCCCTTGGTGCTGGCTGGGTTGTTCTGCCTGTATTTTTTCCGCGATCCGGAACGGGAGATTCCCTCTGGACCAGTGGCAGTGGCCCCGGCTGATGGTCGCATCGTGGCGGTGGTCCGCCAAGCGGATGGTTCAACGCGTATCAGTACGTTTCTGAGTCTGTTCGACGTTCACGTCAACCGCTCGCCGATCGCTGGGACGATCCTGAAGCGGGAGTACCGCCCGGGCAAGTTTCACATCGCTAGCCGGGAAATCGCTTCGGCCCAAAACGAACAAAACGTCTTGGTGATCGAGGGAGAGGGTTCGCAGGTGGTGGTCAAGCAAATCGCTGGGATCCTGGCCCGGCGGATCGTATGCTACAAGCGTCCGGGTGAGCAAGTCGATCGCGGCGAGCGTATTGGGCTGATCCAGTTTGGGTCCCGTGTGGATTTGATTCTTGGCCCGGAGTGGGAGATCACCGTCGCAGCGGGCCAGCGTGTCCGGGCAGGGGCCGACATCGTCGCTCGTAAGCGGTCATCTTGAGGGAAACCATCATGAGCAAGCCACAGCCTCACGCTACTCCACTTCCTGCAGGGCCTCACGGCCATCTCAGGCGTCGACGGCGGGCGGCTTACTTATTGCCGGCATTGTTCACTGCCGGCAACATCTTTCTGGGTTACCTGGCAATCCTGAAGGCGATCGAAGGGGGATTCCTGGTCAAAGAAGGCCAGCTCGGTTACAACCCGGCGTTCGAGCTTGCCGCCATCGCCATTGGCCTCGCGGTATTTTTCGACGGTCTGGACGGACGCATAGCACGACTCACAGGAACGGTTAGCGAGTTTGGCCGCGAATTGGATTCGCTGGCCGACGTGATTACGTTTGGCATCGCTCCGGCGGTATTGGCGGTGATGTGGGGAGTGGCTTTTGTGGATGGTGGGCTGGCGCCGCAAACTCGAGAGCATCTGCATCGGCTCGGGTACTTTGTGGCCTTTGCCTTTTTGGTGTGTGGGGCAGCTCGCTTGGCCCGGTTCAATATCCAGACCGACGCTGTGCCTCGCAATCCAGGACGGCCGGATCGAAAGTATTTCGTCGGCTTGCCGATCCCGGCGGCCGCGGGCATGGTGGCGGCGGTGGTGTATGCCAGCGGACCTCAGCCGCTTGTCTGGTGGGGGCATTCGGTGGCCTGGATAGCCCTGTTGGGTTTGTTGTCGTTTTTGATGGTGAGCACGTGGCGTTACCGCAGCTTCAAGGAGCTCAGCCTGCTCCGGCCCCGTTCGCCACGCAGTGTCGTGTTAATCGGCATCTTGATTTACCTCATCTGGAACTACAGCCGCCCTGTGTTGCTCGCTATGGCGGTGACCTACGTCGGCAGTGGCATTATCGTCCGCATCGGAGGTTTGCTGAAGCGGCAGGCTGTGTCACTGGCGGCCCAGCCAGAGCACCCAGCAGATCCTGCCCACTGAACGAGCCATGGCATCTGGCCACATTGTCATCGTCGACGGCGAATCGTTTCTGGCCAAAGACATCCGGGAGCTGCTCCGCCAAGAGGCTCGCTATCTCCAGGTCAAGCTGGCTAGCGGCCAGAGCGGCGAGACCTTGTTGACGGAGCAAGATGGTGAACCCACGGTCCAGCGGCCGCTGGACGAAGACTTGATGCTCGACGCCGCGGCGGTGGTCTTTACGAGCGAGCGCGAGGCAGTCGCGCGGGCGCGCGAGCTGGCCAACCGATTACAGGTCAAGCCAGTCTTCATCGACCTGACTCATGCGGCTGAAGACGACCCACAAGCACGCCTGGTAGCGCCTAGGGCCTTGCCCGAGGAATTTCGGGAATTGCCTTCCGCGCCCGTTTATGTACTTCCGCACCCGGCGGCGATTGTGCTGGCTGTGTTCCTGCGACGTCTCCACCGGCGATTCCCGATTCGCAAAGCGGTGGTGCTGGTGTTCGAGCCGGCGAGCGAGCGCGGGAAGCGCGGCGTCGACGAGCTGCAACAGCAGACCATCAACTTGCTCTCCTTCAGGGCACTGCCGGAAAAAGTCTTCGACGCCCAACTCACGTTCAATTTGCTCGCCCGCTACGGGCGCTCTGCACCGGAAAAACTCGAAGACATCGAGTGTCGTTTGGAACGCCAACTGGCTACTTTACTGGCCTTTCCACCGGCCACCCCCATGCCTTCCCTGCGCCTGATCCAGGCTCCCGTCTTCCACGGGCACAGTATCTCGGCTTGGGTGGAGTTCGACGAATATCCAGGCGTTCACTGGCTAGAAAAGGCTCTCGAGGGTGACTATATCGAAGTCCGGACCGACAAGCATGAACCCCCCACTAACGTGGGAGTGGCTGGCCAGCCCGGATTGACGGTGGGCGTGATCGAGCGCGATCGCAACGATGCCCGAGCGGGCTGGTTTTGGATCGTTGCCGACAACCACCGGGTAGTTGCGGAGAACACTGTAGAGCTCTTACGGCGTCTATTGCCTGCCCCGGAGGCGAATGGATGAGGACGGCCCTGGGCTTGCTAGCTTGCCTGTGCGTGTCCTGCGGGTACCACATCGCCGGTCGTGCCGACCTGTTGCCCGGAAATTTGCGAACCATCGCTATCGCCCCGTTCCAGAACGCAACCACGCGTTACAAATTAGCTGAGGCACTTCCGGCGGCTATTAGCCGGGAACTCATCAGCCGCACCCGCTACCAGGTCACCACCGATCTCGATCAAGCCGATGCCATCCTTCACGGGGCAATCGTGAATTATTTCGCCTACCCGACCGTCTTTGATCCACGTTCAGGGCGTGCCGCAGCCGTCCAGGTGGTGGTCCTCTTAGATATCCGCTTGATCGAGCGGGCCACGGGTCGCCTCCTGTACCAACGCACTGGCTGGCAGGTACAGGAGCGATACGAGATCAGCGCCGACCAGGCTGCCTACATCGAAGAAAGCGACGCCGCATTGGATCGCCTCAGCCGCGAAGTGGCGCGTGCCGTGGTGAGTGGTTTGCTGGAGGGATTCTGAGTCGTGCGACCGGCGGAGCTGATCCAGCGCCTCAAGGAGCGAAAAATCGACGCGGCTTATCTGTTCATCGGTGCTGAACCTTTCCGCAAGCGGCAGTGTCGGGCGGCCTTATTACGCGCGCTAGCGGGCGGCGAGCAGGCGGAAGTGGAATTGGTGCGCAGGGATTTGCAGGAAGACTCGCTGGATGCCATTTTGGACGACGCACGGTCGCTGTCGTTGTTCACGCCGCGCCGACTCATCTGGGTCGAGTCAGCCGAGGCCCTGGCGGGTAAGCGTTCCGAAAGTACCGACTCTGCACGCCAACTGGCACAGTACCTGAGGGTGGCCAGCCCCAGCGTCGTGATCGTCTTTGACGCCGGCCGATACGAGCTGGATTACGAGGGGCGGAAGAGATACGAATCCATCTTGAAGTGCTACCAGCCGCTGGTCCCTTCAGCAGTTGTGGAATTTCCTGCGTTGACGGTCGAAGAAGCTACGAGCCTGGCGAATCAACTGGCGCAGCGCGCTGGCTTGAAGATAGGGCCGGAGGAGATTGCCTTACTGGTGGAGTCCGCCGGCACGGATGGATTGCGCATCGCTATGGAAATTGAGAAACTGCGGTTGCGCACCCGGTCCACTGAGCCGGTCACCCCTCGGCTGATTGCGGATCTCGTTCCAAGCGCTCCGGCTGCGACAATTTTCGAGCTGGTCCAGGCAGTGGGTTTACGGCAGCGGCAGCGCGCGCTGCAGTTGCTGCACACGCTGGCCGAGACCGGGGAATACTTGCCCCTGGCTCTGGGGTTTTTGGAGGCGCAGTTGCGGTACGCGCTGGTGGCGCGGGAGGCGGGGCTAGAATCTCCGCAGCGGATCCTCACGTACTTGCAGCAACTGGGTGTGCGTATCTGGCTCAAACGGGCTGAGGAGATTGCTGAGACAGCTCGTCTGTTCCAGAAAGAAGAGTTGCAGTGGGCTCTGGAGAGAATCTACGAAGCAGATAAAGCGCTCCGGGATGCGCGCCCCGATGACCGAGTGGTGTTGGAACGACTGGTGTTGGAGCTGACGGCTCCTCGAGCACCTCTTGCTTGAAGCCCTTGGTTTGCAGGGTAGAGCAAGGGCGGGTAGAATGTCCCCAGTCGGCCATGCATTGCTGAGGCGGGAGGTCTCGCCATGCGCTTTGGGTTGCCGGTTGTCTTCCGGGCAGGCAGTTTAATGATCCTCGCTCTCTTTCCATGGCAGGTCGGCGGAGCTGGAGCGCCACCACGCTATACGGGAGATCCCAATCGTGATCTGGCTCTCGTCGAGCAGGTGATCGCGGCGGGTCCGTTCCGGCCGGAGTGGGAATCCCTGCGAAAGGTGGGCATTCCCGAATGGTATCTGGACGCCAAGTTCGGGATCTTCATCCACTGGGGAGTTTACTCGGTGCCTGCTTATGGGAACGAGTGGTATCCGCGGCTGATGTATCAGAAAGACGCGCAGCGGCGTGGCCTGAATTACTACGACTACCACCGGCTGCACTGGGGCCCTCAGAACGTCTTCGGCTACAAGGATTTCATTCCATTGTTCACAGCCGAGCGTTTCGATCCAGAAGCTTGGGCGCAGTTATTCGTGGAAGCCGGTGCCCGGTATGTGGTGCCCGTAGCTGAGCACCACGATGGTTTCCCCATGTACCGCTGCAGTTACACCCGTTGGGACGCTAGTGAAATGGGGCCCAAACGGGATGTCGTAGCCGAGATTGCTGCCGCTGTACGCCGCCAGGGCTTGCATTTCGGGGTCTCCAGCCACCGCGCTTTCAACTGGGCCTACTATCCCCGCAGCCCGGAGTTCGACACGGTCGACCCCAGATACTTTGGCCTCTACGGAAAACCGCACGAGTATCTCTACGGGGAGTTAAAGAGCCCGTGGCCACCTCAGAGCAAGGAGTTCATGGACGATTGGCTGTGTCGGACCGCCGAGCTAGTAGACCATTGCCAGCCAGACCTGGTGTGGTTTGATTTTTGCATCGCGCCTAACTGGTTCAAAACTCCAGACGAGAATCCTAACGTAGAGTACCTGAAGAAATTCGCCGCCTTCTATTACAACCGTGCAGCCTCTTGGGGCAAGACCGGTGTGATCAATTACAAACACAACGCATTCCCTGAGGACGTTGCGGTCCTGGACATTGAGCGAGGCAAACTCACTGACATCCGGCCTCGCTTTTGGCAAACCGACACATCGGTGAGCTATAGTTCCTGGGGCTATGTGCGCAACCACCGGTACAAGACTGCGGATACGATCGTCGACGATCTCGTCGACATCGTGTCCAAAAACGGCTGCTTGTTGTTGAACATCGGGCCGAAAGCCGACGGGACGATTCCCGAGCCGGAAATCCGCATCCTCCGCGAAATTGGGGCGTGGCTACGCATCAACGGCGAGGCGATTTATCAGACGCGACCATGGAAGATTTATGGGGAAGGGCCGACCAAGGTGGAGAGCGG
>JAUQPO010000169.1 GCA_030550335.1 Acidobacteriota bacterium | reverse complement strand
TCCCGTAGGCGCTCTCTACCAGACGCACCCGGTGTGCCCCGGCTCGGCCTAACAGGTGGACCAAAGCGTGCACCACACGAGGATGGCAATAATGGGTGCTGCCGAGCGGGAGTCCCCGGAGTCTCAAAGCCGGACTGCCCGTCATATTCAGCTTGACGGTTACTGTGCGCCCTCGGACCAGCCGATCTAACCCTCCCAGCTGGTCGAACATCTTGGCCAGCACTGCTGCTAAGTCGGTCTCGTAGCTGGTGCATCGCGCGATCGCGACGCGGGCCCCTGCTTTGGAGCTAGCCGCTGTGCCCAGCCAAGCGGGGCTGGCCATCATGAATTGGAGCCACTGCCTGCGGGTGTAAGTCATCATTGATAGCTTAGTACAGATTGACTGGGTTTACCCGCTCGGCTCCGCCCCGGCCCAGTCCAAGCCAACAAGTACCCGATGAGCTCCTCCCAAAAAGCTTCCCAGCGTTGTTGGGGGATCAGCCCTTGGGCCCGCAAGCCGGAGCCGTCAAGGCGCTTGGCCTGCCAGCGGGCCAACCGGAACCAGTCCGGTATCCGATCCCCACGCTGTCGAAGGGCCTGCTCGCTGGATTGCTGCTGTGGGGCTGCGCCGTCTCCCCAAGGCGGATCCATCCACACGGAGATCCGCAAATTTGTCGGTGCTACTGCCAGATCGGCGGCGAGGGAGGGTTTTTCGCTGTTAGAGCCGCAATTTGCTAGAACTGGTTCGGATTTGCCCTGGCAAGCTGTCGCGACAAACCATACGTGACTTTGAGGGTCCACGTGGGTGATGGCGGCTCGCAAAGCGGGCGGGAGGCTGCTTGAAGAATTGGACCAATCCAAAGTACGGCCGACTAGCGCGAGCGGGCCCGCCACAAGCGTCGTGGGGTTGAGGAATCCGATCGCCAGGCCGTTGGCTTCGATCAACGTGTGGGTACGATATCGAAGGCGCGGACCTGGAAATAAGTCTCTTCCCGGCTCTAAGCCGCTCGGTCCAAAGCGCCCGCGGACGAGCAGCAAGCTTCCGGATGGAGTCGCGACGAGCACTAGTTGCCACACGTCAGCTTGAAGCGGTAGCCCGAAGCGATTGTAAAGCGGCGCCAGGGGCGGTTGCCCCCAAGTCAGTTCGCAATGCCGGTAGAATTCCGTAGCCCTAAGCTGATCCACTCGCACTCGGGCTAAACCCCTAGCGTCTGGCGGAACGAGCGGCTGGAGCGCTGGGTCCATGATGCGGAACTGCCGTTGCGGGCGTGGGCTACAGCTTGCCAGAGAACCGAACGTCCAGGCTGTCAGCAGCGCGCCGAGCAGACTCCTGGCGAGTCGAGATCTAGCCAAGGGCGACTCTACTGAGCGATCGAGTTGTTGAGTCACGCTTTGCGGGCAATGATTTCGAAATTGCTTCCTAACCATCTGATGCCCGGCAACCGGATCAAGACGCGGTCGAGCCACCAGCTGGCTTCATAGAGCCAAGCCTGGCTGGGCATCAAGCCCGCCAATGGAGTAGAGAGGAAATCGAAGAACTGCAGCCGTGCCCGGAAGCCGGCCTCTCGCACGAGCCCCAGTAGCCAGCTCGGGTCGAGCTCCCGTTCTTCGGGGCTTCGGTAACGTTCCATCAATTGCGGGACGAGCAGCTTGCCGATGGCTCCTGTCAATCGATAGCGGCTGGGATCGAGCGTGTAGAGCGTGCCTTCGGAGCGCAGAGCCCGATGTGCCGCTCGGATAGCCTGGTTAAGCTCGGGCAAGGGTAAGTGGTGCAGCAGGAAGATGGCCAAGACCAGATCGAATTCCGCTTCAGGCAGTGGGTCACGGCCCAATCGGAGCTGCTGGAAAGTAGCATTGCGCACGCCAAGCCGAGCCCGGTCCTGCTCGGCCTGGTGGATGGCAGCGGCTGATCCATCGACGCCTAGGACGAAGCTAACCCTGGAGGCCAGCAATAGTTCGGTATCGCCGAGGCCGCAGCCTAGGCTCAAGACCCGCGTGGTGGATTGCGCGCCGGTGCAGCGCAGGATGTGAGCCACCAGTTTCTTTCGGAAAGCCCGCACGGCGGGTTTCGAAAAGTGCTCGCGAGCGAGGCTGCTCGAGTAGAACTTCTCGTGGTAGTCGAGTTCGCGCTCTACTGGCGACTCTGGCCGAGCAGGCATTGGCCTGATTCGAGCATACGCGAAGCTGACGTGGGTCGTCGCTTAGCGGGGCGCTCGTGCTCCGGCTCGGGCTGGTCCTGAGGAGCGGTTGCCCGGCGACAGGGAAGTCAGATCTGTAGCCGCTCGCTTGCCACTGGCAAGCTATGGCACCTCAGTACATACGCTGCTTATCTACGACGTTCAGCAGTGGGATCCCCCGAGCATACCGGCGCACGTTTTCCGCGAACAGTTCGATGAGCCGCACCTGGCGATCCGGGCTCCAGCCAGAGGTGTGGGGCGTCATGACAACGTTCGGGCAATCGTAGATGGGATGGTCCTTGGGTGGCGGCTCAATGGGAAAAACATCCAGACCTGCCCCTGCGATCCAGCCTTCTTTCAACGCCCGCACCAGAGCCATATCGTCGAAAACCTCCCCGCGAGAAAGCGCCAGGAAATACGCTGTGCGCTTCATGGCCCGGAAGACGCTCTCATCGAACATGCGTCGGGTCTGGGGAGTCAGTGGGACGGCAGCTACTAGCACGTCGACCTGAGGGACCATCTCCCGAAACCAGCTCGGGTCATGGAGCTCGGCCACATACTCCGGTTTGGGAATCGGCTTGGCATCGATCCCTACGACGCGCATGTCGAAGCCATAGTGGGCGCGCCGGGCTACGGCAGATCCGATGCCGCCCATCCCCACAATCCCCATGGTCTTGCCGGCCAGCTCGACGTGGTGATCCGATTTAGGCGTTCCCACCGGTTTGAGTTCCCTACGGTAGAACATCGGCATGTAGTATCGTGTGATCCCGCGAGTGAGGCAGAGCAACAGGCCCATGGCGGTTTCGGAGATAGCGGGAGCGAACGTGCGCGCGTAATTGGTGAGAACGACTGGGCTGTTGCGGAACTTCTCGTCGTCCATGAGGAACTCTACGCCGGCCGCGCTGTGCTGGACCCACTTGAGCTTCGGGGCGTAGTCCAGCTCGTCGCCGCGCACCCTCCCGTAGACCACTTCCGCATTGAGCAGCTCGCGGCGAAACTCGTCGCGATCTTTGGCGATCACGATTTCGACCGGTGTTGGCGCGGCGGCTTCTTGAATCCGGCGAATCTCGTGCGGCTCGAAAGGGTACATGGTCACGATCCGTATGGGTTCGCTTTGCGGCCGCAAGACTGCCTCCGGGTAGGGGTTGGTTACCAGGGGCTGCCGAGCTTGGCCGACCATTGCGGTGGAGCCGGCAGCGGATACAAATTCTCGACGCGTTACGGGGTGAGACGGCATGGCATTGGTTTTACCATGAGGCCAGGGAGGGCGGCATAACCATCTGGGGATCGCTTTGGACCTTTGCAGTTGACGCGCCGAGGCGTGTTTCAGGCCAATGCAAGGCGCAAGCGTGAAGGTAACACGACTACCTCCGCGGGCAGGCACCCAAGCGGCTCGCCATCAATCTCCAGGCGAGTGAGTTCATCGGAGCGGGCCACGATCTTCCGCGCACGGAAGTGGTGACACAGCGGGTGCTCGTAAATGTTGCCAGAGTAAAGGTACCTGAGATCTCGCAGCAATATCTTTAGCCCCAGATGTTCAATCACCGTGACGTCCAACCATCCGTCGTCGAGCCTGGCCAAGGGGCAAACGTACATGCCGCCACCGTGAAACCGGCCATTGCCGATGGCGATGTTCAGGATTTGGTAACGGTACTCGGGGCCATCGTCGAAGCTGACGCGGACGGGTTTGCCCTTGAACGTGGCGATCACTTGAACTGTGGCCCAGAAGAAGCTGGTTTTGCCGCCGAGCACTGCCAGGCGATTATGAGCCCGGGCGGCAACTTCGCCGCCGATGCCGATGCTGGTGAGGTTGGCGAAGTAGCGGAACGACAGGCTCCCACTGGCGTCATGGAATGAGACTTTGCCGACGTCGATGGTGACGGGTCTGCCCACGATGGCCACTTGCAGAGCCTGAAGTGGGTCTTTAGGGAGCTCCAACGACCTCTGGTAATCACCACCCGTACCGATGGGCACCAGCCCGAGGACCAGCTCAGGGTTCACTGGCAGGTCATCTTCCAGAAGGCCATTCACGATTTCGTTGAAAGTTCCATCTCCTCCCACACCCACCAGGCGGGAACAACCCGAGTGAGCCAGTTCTCGTGCCAATTGGACAGCGTGCCCCGGGCGCTCTGTACGGGCCAACTCGTAGCTACCCAACAGGTTCCGGGCGCGACGTTCTAGCGCCTGCCAAACCTTTTGCCCACGTCCGCGAGCGGCGTTCGGGTTGACGATGACTCCTACTTTCATCGCTGCCGACTGAGCAGATCCCGCACCGTGTCCTGCAAGGTTTCCAGCGCATCGCGTGGAACGAACCCCAGTTCTCGCCGGGCCTTAGACCAATCGCAAAACCAATAATGGTAGGCCATCTCCAAAGAGACGTCGTCGAGATCGTAATGGGAGCCGGCCCAGCGGTACAAGACGCGTAATAAGCGAGTACTCCAGCGGGCTACCCAAAACGGCGGCTCCAAGGTAGGAACGGGTTTACCCACCAGCCTGCCGAGTTGCTCGAGGAATTCGCGGATGGTCCAATTGCATCCCCCCAGGAGGTAGCGCTCGCTAGGCTTGCCCCGCTCCATGGCAGCCACCAGACCCCAGGCGGCATCGCGTACATCGATGAAACAAATGCCGCCCCTCGGCACAGCGAAGACCTGACCTTTTAAGAACAAGATCACATCACCGGTGGACGATCCCGTTTCATCTCCGGGCCCCAGCAGGAGGGCAGGATTGACGACCACGATCGGTAACCCATGTTCGCGGGCGTAACGCAACGCCTCCATCTCGGCACGGGCCTTTGCCACGTAATAAGGCCACCGCGAAATCAGCTCCCAGGGATAGGGCGCTGTCTCGTCCTTAGCGACCGGGTCGCGACTTACGGCGATGGTGCCGGAGGATGAAACATGGACGATTTTCTTCGGGTGAGTTTTCAGCGCTGCTTCGCAGACGTTGCGGGTGCCACCGACGTGGACTTCCTCGAGCCGATCCGCATCTTCGCGGCGCCGGGAGACGAACCCCGCCAGGTGGTAAACTTGCTCGCACCCGTCCATAGCCCGGACGACATCCTCGAAACGGCAGATATCGCCTTCGACAAGTTCGATTCCTTCGGAGCCGTCAGAAAGCCGCCGGCGATGGGTGAGGATGCGCAAGACTGGCGGGTTGGGCCGACTGCGCAGTTCAGCCACCAGGTGGCGCCCCAAGAACCCGGTGCCGCCAGTGATCAGCACAGGACCCTGCATGGGTTGCACCAACTATCTTATGCACGCGCTTTCCGACGGCAAGTTCGACGCGGTACGAGTCTCACCGCAAATCTACCACCGGCCAGCCGCGCTTTCGAGCCCAGCGGCGAAGCCGCCAGTCGGGGTTGACCGCGACGGGTTGACCTACCGCCTCCAACATCGGCCGGTCGGACCAGCTGTCCGAGTACGCACGACAGCAGCGGGCGTCAGCGCCGTACTGGTCAATCAGTTGTCGAATCGCCTCGGCTTTGGCCTCGCCGGCGAGTACAGGAGGTTGCAGTTCCCCTGTGGCGATACCGCCGTTAAATACCAGGTTGTTGGCGAGAACGCGATCAAATCCTAAGTAAGCTGCCAGAGGCTCGACAGCGAAATCGGGGCTCCCAGTGAGCAACACCGTGAGATACCCTTCGACGCGGTCCGCTCGGATCAATTCGTAAGCTCCTGGGAAGACCGCGGGCCGAAAGACTTCTTCCCAAAGTCCCGGCGCCCACTGTTGGAGCCAGGCACGGTGGAAGCCCCGGTAGAGCCGAAAGAAGGCCACGTTGAACTTCTCGCGAGAGTGTAACTCCAACCAGCCCAACCAAGGGGCAAGCACCGCCAACTTAGCGAAACGGCTTAGGCGTTGTCGCCGCTGAGGTAAGCGTGACACCAAATAGACGTACTGGTTGACCACATTCGTGGAAACCAGCGTGCCGTCCATGTCGTAGAAAGCCAATTTCATCGCTGCGCTCATGTCAATGCTGGAGGGCCATGCGCAGCCGGGCAAGGTTATCCCGATGTCGCCAGGTGACGAACGCGAACAGAGCCGCGGCGTAAGCTGCTGAAGCACTCCCTTCGAAGCTCGCGACCAGAATGGCGAATAATGCCCACGAGCTCAATGAGGAAAGCGCCCCAGCCTCTGGGATTTTGAGCTTAGCGCCCACGATCCGGCCAACCACGTAGGTCACTATGCACGGCCAGGCCAGCTTCGGGTACAGCACGAGCATCACGCCGGCTGAAGTGGCTATGCCCTTGCCGCCGCGGAATTTCAAAAAGGGCGAGTAGCAGTGGCCTAACACTACTGCTATCCCCATCCACCAAGCCCACTGCCAAGGATCGCCCGGTTGCCAGAACAGGCTGACCGCGGCAATCCCCTTTCCTACATCCCCAACCAGGCAAATGATGGCCCGGCGTTTGCTCACTCGGAGGACATTATTGAACCCCGGATTGCCGGAGCCCACCTTGCGGATGTCTATGCCGCTGCCGGTCATAGCGATGACGGCGAAGGGAATGCTGCCAATACAGAAACACGCCAGTAGCTCCCACGCCAGCCGAAAGGAAAGTTCAGGCATGTCTGCCTCCTAACGCCTTGCGAACCCGCTCGCGTATACACCTTGGATCTTCGTCACGGCTCACAGGGACAGGCTCTCGTACCACAGCCATGGCCACGCGTGAAGGACGTTGCGGATCGCTGGGGTGGCGGCGTCCCGGCCGATCCTTCACCATAACAGGGTAGATTGGCACCTGGGCTTCGATGGCCGCGCGGAAGAGGTCCAGATGGAAAGCGGAGACAGCCGGCTGAGTCCCGGGTGGATTGTCGGGGAAGCCTACGATCAGCTGGCCCCTCCGGAATGCTTCCCGCAGGTACAGGCGGAGCTTTCCTGCAGGGCGTGCCCGTTCTGGATCAGGGAACTCGACCACTAGAGGCGCCAGCAAATAACGAAGAGGTGGTTCGAGCCCGTACAGAGCTGACAGGTCGGCAAAGCGTGGTGTCATGGGCAATCCCGCGCAGAGGACCAGCGGGTCCAATGCCCCGGCACGATTGGCTACGAGCAACGCGCCGCTGTGGGGGATCCGCTCCTCTCCATAGACCCGGAAGCGCACTCCCTTGGCCCGAAGGAGCCACCGCGTTGCGGCTCGCACAAGACGATACGAACGTCGCCAGCGGACCCACGTTCCTAGGGTGTAGGCCACCACAGCGACCCCTACGCGGCGGGCCAAGTCCGTGAAATTCCAGCGCAGGCGAGCCAGGCCCAGCCGGGTCAGAGGCAGAAGGTTCTCTGCCCATAGCCGCATGAGTTGCAACCACGGTGGCCGCCGTACCGCTCGGAGCTTGCCTTTTAGCCAAAGGGTCCGTATGTCGTTGCGCCGGATCTTCCCGGTGGGGGTGCGAGGCAAGGTCTGAGGTTCGAGCAGTTGGATGCGATCGGGCGGCATGCCCAGCCAGGACTCAACCAGGCGGGCGATTTCCGCCTCAATCCGCCGCAAGTCGGCCAGGTCGATCGCACGGGTCTCCGCCACCGTCACGAGCAATTCGGTCCCAGTAACGGCCTCCGGCGCCGTAAACAGAACCGC
>JAUQPO010000168.1 GCA_030550335.1 Acidobacteriota bacterium | reverse complement strand
ATACCGATCCGATACCGGGCGTACTGACCGGCCGCGACCATCCTGAACTTCTCCGAATGCATCCCAGCCACGGCCACGACCAGACCATCGTCAATGGTGTCAGCCGAATTGGCTACATGAAGGGCGGTAACGCCGCCTTGTGGAATGACGAGGACATGGCCGCCATGTTCGTGCGCAAGGCCTTGGATTTCATCCGGCGAACTGCGGGCCGCCCCTTTTTCCTCTTCCTTGCCACCCACGACATCCACGTCCCGCGGTTGCCGAGCGCTAGGTTCCGCGGCGAGTCGGGCATGGGACCGCGAGGTGATGCCATCGTCCAGTTCGATTGGACCGTAGGAGAAATCCTCGCCGCATTGGAGCGCCAGGGTGTTTCCCGGAATACCCTGGTGATTCTGACGAGCGACAATGGCCCTGTCGTCGATGACGGTTACAAAGACGAGGCCGTCGAGCTGCTAGGAGATCATAAGCCCGCTGGCCCCCTGCGCGGCGGCAAGTATAGCAATTTCGAAGCAGGCACACGTGTGCCATTCATCGTTTGGTGGCCAGGTCGGGTCCGTCCAGGTGTATCCGACGCACTTGTCAGTCAAGTAGATCTCATAGCAAGCTTGAGCGCTCTGGTCGGAGTTTCTTTACCCTCCGGAGCCGCACCCGACAGTTTCAACGTCCTTGCAGCCCTCATCGGCCAATCCAAAAAGGGCCGCGACTTCCTTCCTGTGAATGCCAGTGTGGTGTCGCTTCGGTACGGGTCGTGGAAATATATCCCGCCCAGCAACCGGCCCGCCTACAACAAAAACACGAACACGGAGTTAGGGAACGCTCCTGAACCACAGCTTTATGACTTGTCTTCGGACATTGGCGAGCGAAACAACCTCGCCAGCCGGCAGCCCGAGCTAGTAAAGAAACTCCAACAAAAACTGGACGAAATCCTGCGGAGCCCGCAGACTCGTCCGTGAAGCCTGCCGCGAGCGCCGCGGGCGGGCAAAAGTAGTTTTCGCAGGCTGCGCCGGCGAGCTTAGATGCTCCGCTACGGAGACACCGATCGCACCTGTTTCGACCATATTCCACTACAGCCGCATCAGCCACAGCACGACTTGGCCGCGCGAGGCGGGTTTCTTGAAGTGGGACGTCGACCCAATCAACTTAGGAGGCTGCGATGAGGTGGCATACAGGAGCGCGGATGGTGTTGGCGGCCACGCTGGTCTGCCCGCGCATTCTGGCACAAACCCAAGCGGTGCCGCCCAAACTGGAGAAGCGGTTCTCCCGGCTGGACACTAACCGCGACGGAAGACTGTCCTTAGAGGAGTTGATCCAAGCTACCAAGAACCGCCAGAGCGCCCGCTTGGAGAAACGGTTCCGAAGATGGGACCGCGACAATGACGGCACCCTGAGCTTAGAAGAGTTTGCTGCGGCCAGGCGGCGAGCACCCGAACAATCGTCCAAGCAAGATGAAGCTCGTCGGCAGTCCCGGCGGCGGTAAAGGCGTCGCCAGCCGCGCTCAAACGCTGGCATCATCGAGTGAGACTAAGCCACTCGGGGCCAAGGCCGGGTGAAGTTCCGAAAAAGCGGCCAGGCGAGAGACCTCCTCAGGCCGGAAGAAACCCTGATCGGTAGCGAGTCCGCTGACCAGCTCCAATGGGGTGGCTTCGAAGTAAAAATTGACGACCTGCACCCCTGGTATGGGGTGTTCCAGCACTTCACGCGGGTCCTTCGAGGCTTCAGGGGGAAGGCTATAGCCCTTCGGCACGAGCTTTTCCGTTCCACAGAGGCAGTAAGCCGGTCGGTTGAGATGGCGGGCTGCCAAAACGAGCAACGTAGTGCCTTGCTTGTTGTACAGGTGAGTGGGCGTAACAGCGTCCGCACCGATCAGGACGACATCAGACTCAGCCACTAGCTGCCATGCTGCAGCGTCCACACCCAGCCGCACCGGGATACCAAGCCTGGCCAGCTCGCTCGCTAGCAGCACCCCTTCGCGAACCGGCCGCCCCTCAGTACAGAGGACCTCAACAGCGGTGCGATGAGCGAGCCTAGCCATCACAGCCAGGACCACCGAGCTGTATGAGTACGTGAACACTCTGTGGCATCCGCTCAACCGGTCCGCGATTGCCTCGAAGATGCGATCTAACTGGCTTTCCATTCGTCGAGAAAATGCTTCCAGGGCCTCGCGAATCGCATGGAGTTCATTTCCCGGAGGAGCCAACTCGGCAGCCCAGAGCAACTGGTTGGCTAATTGCACGAAGGGGGCCATCGTGGGTTGCGCGGCCACCAATTGGCGACTCACGTCGCAGATAGCCTCTTTCAGGGCACTGTAGCCAGGCGGTAGGCGCTGCAGCCACTCAGCAACAGCAACAGCCGCTTCGCGGACCAGCGCGGCTGCACCCCGCTGCTTGTCCACAGCGATGCGTTCAATACTCCTCCGTAACCTCTCATCGACTCCCACGAGATCCAAGCTTACAACTGCAATGTGCCGGCAAGGAGCAGCCGTCAGTCAGCTCCGGCTCCCGCAGCTCGACAACGTGGTTGGGCTTGGGCACCGCCGACCACCTTGCTCCGCACGTATTCTCTCAATGCGCGCAGCTCTTCGGGGGTGGCCTGGAACTCTCGGAGGATCTCAGACTCCGCCTGGCCGTCTAAATAAAAGCGCTTCAAGATCTCGACTTGCCTTGGGTCCAGCTCATCTAGGACCTCCAAAACGACTCTGACCTTTTCCGGGGCGCACAGCGGCGCAGGCTCAGGCGTTCGGTTGGCCGTCCGGCGCGGCCAAAAGGACCAGGGTAGCTTTGGCATGGCTCTGAATTTAGCCTGGCTTGGATTACCTGCTGGACAAGACCGTCCCGGCTTGCCTACCACCGTTTACGGCGAACACTATTAAGTGGCGCACGTGATCTCGGCGTAGCAAGGAATTTTTGATCCCCATCCCCCCTCCGAACGAATCTGGCTTTGCACCGGCACTTGGGCGGTGGTGGCGGGTCCCGAAACAGGAGCTAGGCTATACTGGGCGGCAGAGAGCGGACGATGCGGCCACGGTGGATGCTAGGTATAGTCCTGGCTGCCGGTGCGTACGCTACGCCGGC
Source organism: Acidobacteriota bacterium (assembly GCA_030550335.1). Taxonomy (GTDB): domain Bacteria; phylum Acidobacteriota; class Terriglobia; order Bryobacterales; family Bryobacteraceae; genus JAUQPO01. Next base: position 4,657 of record JAUQPO010000168.1, on the reverse strand, counting down.
CCCAACTCGATCCTTTCCCAACATTTTGTTGGTAACCATCGATACGCTCCGAGCTGACCACGTTTCCTGCTACGGCTACCATTTGGAAACCACCCCTGTCCTAGACCGTTTGGCCGCAGAAGGCGTTCGGTTTGCAAGGGCCTACACGACCATCCCACAAACCGGGCCTGCCCATATTTCGCTCTTCACGAGCACTTACCCGCAGCAACACGGCTCGCGAATCAATGGCGTTTCGTACAACGCCAAGGCGCGGCTCTTGTTCCTGCCGCAGGTGTTACGGCGCTACGGCTACCGCACGGCAGCCTTCGTCAGTGCCTGGCCACTGATCAAGCGGTTAACGAATCTGGACGTATGGTTTGACGATTGGGATGAGCAGCTTGATCGCCGCTACCAATTGTTCAATACCCAACGCTGGGCTGAGGACGTCACGCCAAGGGTAACTGCCTGGCTGCACAACACGAAACATCAGCCGTTCTTCCTTTGGGTGCACTATTTCGACCCCCATGAACCTTATGACCTGCGTGAGGCATTCGCGCGCTTAAAGCAAGTCCGGGCGCCCGCGCTGGCCAATGGACCCGCAGTCCAAGATCCGGAAATGCAAGAGCGTGTGCGGGCATACGATTCGGAAGTGGCCTACGCGGATCATTACTTAGGGCAGCTGCTGAGCACTTTGCACCGCCTGGGGCTGGCCGAGCGCACCATTGTCGTTGTGCTGGCGGACCACGGCGAGAGTTTGGGGGAGCACAACTACGTGGGCCATGGCCGCCACCTTTACGAGCACATCGTGCAAATTCCTTTCATCATCCGATATCCCGGGGTCATTCCTCCGGGCCGGGTCGTTCGGGAGCCGGTCTCGCTGCTGGACGTCATGCCCACTTTGCTGGAGTTGGCTTTGGAGCGCAACGGAGAATCTGTTCATTTACCTTTCCCATTGGAAGGCAAAAGCTTGGTTCCGGCACTGACGGGCAACGGGTCGCTTGAGCCCCGAACTTTGTACTTCCTGACCTACGCGGGCAAGAAGGGTTTCCTCCCCAATTGGTTCGCGCGGCTATGGGTTGACGAAGACGAACTCCCGTTGCGGTTGGGACGGGTCAGTGGCGACTCCAAGGTCATCTGGACGCCTTCCGAACACCGCATGGAACTCTATGAACTGGCGCGAGACCCCGAAGAATTGTCCCCTAGCCTACCCGTCCGGACCAGCCCCCGCTATCGGTCTGAGCAGCTACGACTGGAGCGATGGTACCGCATGACTGCAGGCCAAGCGGGCCAACTCCAGCTCACCGAGAAAGACGTCCAGGTACTCCGCAGCCTGGGCTACCTGCACTGAGCGATCAACCCGTAGCCTCTTCCTTTTCCTTCAGTAAGCGGTTGAGCTCCCGCATGACCTCGAAAGCATCCGCTACGTACAGGACGTCTGCTTTGCCTTGTGCCCAGCCACAATTGGGGTCCAAATTGATTGCCCGGCGTTCCCGAATGAACCGCCAGCCAACTACGTGCGGCTCCTCGCCGTGGCAGCACGTCGCCAGTCCCTTAGGGTGCCTGGGAGTTGAACCGGTCTGGCCCACCTGGTGCAGATGGGTCAAAAAAGGTAGCACGGCCTGCCCTTCGCTGGCCATGTCGACCAAGGACTTGCTGCTCCCCAGCGAGCACTTCGTTAACCGCAAAAATTCAAGGATCAACTGGGCAGCCTCTTCCACGTGCACCTTGCCGTCGGCCTGTTTCTTGGTCCAACCCGCTCCTGCCACGAACAGCAGTTCAGCATCCGGGCGAATAGTTTGCTCGTCAGCGGGTGGAGCTTGGATGCCCTCCACGGTGGTTCGCAGGACCTCCGGCGGCGCGCTCACCTCCAGGCTTTCAACGGTGACGCTTGCGCCGCTAGCCACGAAGGGCTCAACGGTACCTGGCTCAGTTAGGATGCACCAAGGTCGGTGAGTCCGCGACTGGATGGCTTCGATGCGCTGCCGGTAATACCAACGCCGGAGAACGACCTGACCATCCAGCACCTTCACCTCGGACGCATGTGTATCAATAGCCGCGCCCATGCGAAACGCAGCCCCGGGAATCGCCCGGCGCCACCGGGACGTGCCTGGAGCTAGCACCAGCGTAGGGTTCACCGCCCGCCAGATGGCTTCAACCGCCAACACGTCCGTGGCGTACCGCGATTGGCCGAACTCCCGCCCGCTGACAGCCAGCCAGCGGGTCGCACCACAGTTGCCGACCGAGTGGCCCGCCTCGATCGCCCGCGCACCTACAATACCGATCGCCCACTCGCCTGCCGCCACCTCAAGCGCCAGCGCCCGAGCGACCGAGATGCTCTCTAACGCCGCCTTGCCCAATGCCCCGTCTGGCTCAGTGTGCAGCACTAGCAGCACGCGCTCCATCGTTCACCCCCTAATCCACTCAACGATCTCCCGCGCAATTTCGAGCGGCGTAGCATTCCTAACGATCCTGGTTTGCCTTTGCTGTCTCGGGACATCAACCTCGTGGTAGACCAGCCCGCGCCGGCCCAAACTTACCGCTTGGGCCCGTTGCAGCGCGGGCATGATCTGGCGCATGTTGGCCATGCCGATTTGGGGCTGGTTCGGAGGCTCCGGCAAAGTCCCAGTTGCCCAGCCGATGACGACCGGAGGCCCTTCACATCGGGAGATCTGGTGACATCCACCCTCCACTCGCTCCCAGATTCTGAAGCCCCCATCAGGGCTGACCTCTAAAATGTCCACGCCAAAAAATTGGTCCTGAATCCCCAGCAACTCCCCCACCACCTGGAGGGTCGAACCGGCACCACGAGAAGCCGACTCCCATCCTCCAAAGATCAATAGCCGCTCGCGCTCCAATCCCGGGATGCTGCGAATGGCTTCCGCAAGAGCCTCCCCCACAGCCACGCTATCCGTGAAACCACTCGCTGGCCCATCGATCGGCACCAGCTCGAACGCTGCCTTCTGCGCCACACTCATCATCACCTGCTGCAGCTTCGCGCGAGGGCTAAGGCTTACCAACCAAACCTTGCTACCCGGGTGTTGCTTAGCCAAGTGAGCCGCCTCGTACAAGGCGTGGGCGGCCCAAGGGTCCAAGACCGCCGGTAGCATCAACTCGTTGCGCAAGCCTGGACCATCCGGCCCCATAGAGGGCTCGAGCGTTTGCAAGGGATCTGGTACGATCCCGGCGCACGTGACGATGTGATAAGCGACATTCATCGACCGTCTCCCCCACTATACCTGTCGTAATCTTGAGCAACCAGTGGAACCCGGCTGGAATCAATTCTCTGCGGAGTGCAGCCCCCCAGCCCCAGCCCGAAACTCCACGTTCCCCTCAGGACAGTTCCATACACAAGCTCCGCAATGGACACACTTGTCGCGATCAAAAGTTGGCCGCCCATCATGGCCCGGCAAGATTGCCTGCCCGGAACACATCTCGATGCACAGGCGAACCTTACAGCGGTCGCACAGCGCTCGATCCCTAAATATCACGTGGTCGGCGTATCCGGCCGCGGCTTGGACCTTTCCGCCGATCAGAAGGGCATCTTGATGGCTGAGCAGGATTCTACCGTCGTAACGGATGGCTGGCCAGCCGGCAGCTTCCATCAAGGCGTCGTGAAGGGGCTTGGCCTGGCGGGCGCATTCCGTTCGGATCCGTTCCAGTTCCTGGGAAGCTATCCTACCTGCGTAGTAGTCTTCTAAAGATAGCACTTTACGGCTTCCGCGTCTTGCCGGCACGTGCAGACGTCCACGCGTGTATCCGGCGAGCAACATCCCGACCAAACCCGAAAAGAACCCACGCCGAAAGCCCTCCCGAGAGCGGACTGCAGTGCGAGCCTCGCGCTCCAACCACGACGTGCGGCGCTTGTGCACGTAGGTCTGCTCCAAGGCGCTGGCATCGGGCGTCTGTCCCCGCTCAAGCAGCTCGATCACCGCTTCGGCGAGTAAAACCCCACTGGCCCACGCCTCATCCACGCCCGAGCCACTCAAGACGTTGGTCGTGCCGGAACCTTCGCCGATCCGCGCGAATCCCTCGCCAACGAGCCAAGGCTCGGCGCGCTTGCCCGACTCGAGCACCGATTTGGCCCCCCAGGAGCGAAGCCGCCCCGCTTGGAGCCAACCCCAAAAGTATGGGTGCTGAATGTAGTACTGCAAGTACTGATACGCGCAGCGAGCCGGGTTCCCTAACCACGAAGGCACGAAAATCCCGATAGACACCACATCCCGCGAGTGGGCGTAGCAAAACCCAAAGATCTCGGGCTCGGGGAAGCCCAGGGTGTGGATTACCGTCCCCGGCTGAAGTGGACCACCCTCGGGTAGTTCGATCACAAATTTCATGCCTAAGGCCCACTCATCCCGAGCGTAGCCCTCGGGCACGCCGAAGACCTCGTCCAGCTTGCGGCCCACCGGGCCAATCGGACCATCGCCCACCACAGTGAGCCACGCGCGCACTTCCATGCCGGGAGTGAAACCCGGCCCAGGACGGCCATCCCGTTCAACACCCTGATCCACAAGTCGTACGCCTGTGACGCGCCCGTTCTCGATCAAGGGCTCCTTGACCGGGCTGGCAGGCCAGAGCTGCACCGTCGCAGTTTCCATGAGTTGCTGCGCCACCCATTGCATGAACTGGCCCAACGACAGGACCCAACCACCCTGCTTCCGCAAAAAAGCAGGGATCCACG
>JAUQPO010000167.1 GCA_030550335.1 Acidobacteriota bacterium | reverse complement strand
AAACCACGGGCACTCCGGCATCGTAAAGCCGGCGTAGGGGATGAGCCTCGAGGTTAGACACAGCACCGGTGCGCAGATTGCTGGTCAGGCAGATTTCCAGTGCGATCCGGTGCTCTCGGAGGTACGTCACCAGCTCAGGGTCTTCGATGGCTCGGATTCCATGCCCGATTCTTCGCGCGCCGCACTCGATCGCTTGCCAGATGGATCGTGGCCCAGCCATCTCGCCGGCGTGGAGGGTGAGACCCAGCCCATGCCGCCTGGCGAAGGAACACAGCGGCCGGAACCAGTGTGCTGGTCCGCGCGTCTCATCACCACCCAGGCCGAAAGCCACCACCCGGTCGGTAGCCCGGTCGGCGGCGAGCTTGACCACCGGCCAGGCGGCTTCGGGTCCGAAATGCCGCACTGCGTCGAAGATCCACCACACATCGATCTGGGGGTGGCGCCTGCGGACCTGCTCCAGTGCGTCGTAGATGGGCACCGGATTCAGCCCGCGCCACAGCATTACGCCGACCGACAAGGTGATTTCCGCATACCGGACGCCCTCAGTTTCGAGCTGGGCCAGTAAACGGTCGGCGACGAAGGCATAGTCATCCGGAGTCCGGAGAAAACTCGTCACCCACTTGAACGCTTCAACGAACCCAGCGAACCCACGGAATCGATATCGTTGTTGGACCTGCTCTAGAGTCAGGCCCGGGGCGAGTTCCAAGAGCATATCCGGGCGGACCGACCCTTCCAGATGCACATGGAGTTCAGCCTTTGGCCAGTGACGAAAAGGCTCCATATCTCGCTGCGATAATACCTTTGATGACGAGCCAGGAGATCGAGGCGCTAGTCGGCGGTTATCACGGCGATCCATTTCGGATCCTGGGCCCGCATCCAGTTCAGCTGGATGGTCAGGAGGTGTGGGAGGTCCGGGCCTTCTTGCCTCAGGCCCGCCGCGTCGAATTGGTGGTCGACGGTACGGCTCTCTCCATGGAGCGCGTGCATCCGGAAGGGTTTTTTGTGGGGCGATTGCTGGAGCGCCCGCGGCGGTACCGTTTCCGCCTCTACCGGTGGCGCGGTGACGTGGTCGAAGAAGAGGATCCGTACCGTTTTCCCCCTTTGCTCACCGATTTTGAACTTCACCTGCATGGCGAAGGAACTCTGTATGAAGCCTGGGAAACCCTTGGGGCGCACCCGATGCAATACGACGGAGTCGACGGGGTGCGCTTCGCCGTTTGGGCGCCCAATGCGGAGGTCGTCTCGGTGGTGGGTGACTTCAACGACTGGGATACACGCCGCCATCCGATGCGACTGCGGAACGGTGGCGTGTGGGAAATTTTCATCCCAGGCTTGAGGGTCGGCGCGACGTATAAGTACTTCGTTCGTTCTCGCTACCACGCCTATCGGCAGATGAAGGCGGATCCTTACGGGTTCGCTATGGAACAGCCACCGAAATCGGCCTCGATCGTTTGGGATATCGACCGGTACGAGTGGGGCGATGAGGCTTGGATGGAGCAGCGGAGGCGCCGCAACTGGCTCGCCGAACCGATGTGCATCTATGAGGTCCATTTAGGCTCGTGGCTGCGGGGTCCCCAAAACCAAGTCCTGAGTTACCGTGAGCTGGCAGACACGTTGATCCCATATGCACGTCGCATGGGCTTTACCCACATTGAGCTCCTCCCGATCATGGAGCATCCCTACACTCGTTCTTGGGGCTACCAGGTCGTAGGGTACTTCGCGCCCACTGCTCGGTACGGCACCCCGGACGACTTCATGTACTTCGTGGACCGGTGTCATCAAGCGGGCTTAGGCGTGATCGTCGATTGGGTTCCGGGGCACTTTCCGAAAGACGCTCATGGGCTGGTCTACTTCGACGGCACCCACTTATACGAATACGCGGACCCGCGATTGAGCGAACACCCCGATTGGGGCACGTTGGTATTCAACTATGCCCGGAATGAGGTTCGGAACTTCCTGATCTCGAACGCGTTGTTCTGGCTGAAGAAGTACCACATTGACGGGCTACGGGTGGACGCGGTTGCTTCCATGATCTACCTGGACTACTCGCGCAAACCTGGCGAGTGGGTGCCCAATATCTTCGGTGGCAATGAAAACCTGGAGGCTATCGACTTCCTTCGTCGCTTCAACGAGAAAGCCCACGAAGTCCCAGGCGCCTTCACCGTCGCAGAAGAGTCGACTGCTTACCCAGGTGTTTCCCGCCCCGTTTACTTGGGCGGTCTGGGGTTTTCGTTCAAGTGGAACATGGGCTGGATGCACGACATGTTCGAGTACTTCCGCAAGGACCCCATCTACCGCAAATACCACCACAACAACATCACATTCAGCCTCTTGTACGCCTTTTCCGAAAACTTCATCCTGCCAGTCTCCCACGACGAGGTTGTCCACGGTAAAGGGTCGCTCATTGGCAAGATGCCTGGTGATGAGTGGCAACGGTTCGCCAACGTGCGCGCCTTTTTGGCTTACATGTACACGCACCCTGGTAAGAAGCTGTTGTTCATGGGCTCGGAGATTGGGCAGTACGAAGAGTGGGATTGCGATAGAGGCCTGCGGTGGGAGCTGCTCCAGTTCGATTACCATCGCAAGCTGCAGTTTTTCGTCTGCGAGCTTAACCGGCTGTACCGCTCGGAACCAGCGCTCTGGCAGGTGGACTACCACTGGAACGGCTTCCAGTGGGTGGACTTTCATGACGTCGAGGGGTCGATCATCGCATTCATCCGCCGGGCAGCCAACCCAGAGGATTTTCTGTTCGTGGTCTGCAACTTCACGCCTGTACCCCGCTATAACTACCGATTAGGAGTACCGAAGCCAGGTTTCTATCGCGAATTGATGAACACCGACTCGGAATACTTCGGCGGCAGCAACATAGGCAATGGAGGTCTGGTAAGCACCGAGCCCGTGCCGAGTCACGGGTACCCACAAAGCCTATCGTTGACGTTGCCCCCGCTGGCGGTCTTGATTTTAAAGCCCTCCCAGAGCTCTGGTGAAGGACAAGGGCAGTTCGCCGGCCAGTCACAGCTTTGAGCAGCGCATCCTGATCTTCGCTGCCATCCCCGTTGCTTTCACCGCGACGTTGTAGCTGTATTCTCAAGATACCCCTGTAGACCTCCTGAGCTGTGGCGCTAGCGCGTTTGCGTAGGCTTCAGGACAGCGCCAATCGCACTTTATGGCCGCTTGCTTTGTCGTCACGTGTATCCTGTGAGCTCCCACACAGATGAACCTACCATCGAAGTTCATGTGGGCCGTTCACGATGAGCGTTCACGATCGGAGGCCAGCGCCTCCAGTTCGGCGGTGACCGTTTTTGACGACTCAGGCTGCCGCAGATGCCGAAAGCACTGGAGTCGAACGACAATTCAGCGTCGGCCTCGCACTCGTGACTGTGTTGCGGAGACCTGGGGCTTGCCGAGCAGTTCCATGGCCGCGCTGGTCATGGCCAACACCCCGGTCTCCAAAGTGGGATGGATGGCAGGCAGAAATTCTGGCGAGTGCAAAGCGGGGAGTTTCCTGGCCTGCGACTTCGCAGCCTCGTACTGTGCAGGATCCACCGCGCCGAGCCAAAAGATGCATACAGGTACTCGTGGTTCGACCAGGCCAAACCGGCCGAAGTCTTCCCCGGCCATCACAGGACGGCCGCGCAAAACTCGTTCGGCGCCGAGCAATGCTCGCCATCGCTTGGCCAGCCGCTCAGTGAGCTCAGGATCATTGTAGACTGCGGGAGTGAATTCGTCTTCCTTGATGCTCACCAATGGGGCCAGATGCTCAGGTACACCAGCCGCCTGGGCGATCCCTGTGACGATGCGTCGGATACTGGCCAGGATCTTTTCGCGGACGTCCTGGCGGTAGGACCGCACAGTCAACTGCAGCTCTACTCGGTCTGGAATGATGTTATGTTTGGTGCCGCCGTGTATCGATCCCACTGTGACGACCGCTGGATCGAAAGGACTGAGCTCGCGGCTTACGATGGTTTGGAGTGCTAGGATTGTCTGGGCTGCAATCACGATTGGATCCAGTGCGTCTTCGGGACGCGAGCCGTGACCGCCAATACCGCGGATCTGAATATCGACCGAATCAACGTTTGCCAGGGCGTATCCAGGCACGTAACCTATGGAGCCCGCTGGCATGTCGGCGCTGACATGAAGGGCCAGAGCATAGTGCGGCCGCGGAAACCGATCGTATAAGCCGTCGTTCAACATCGCGCGAGCACCCGCACCACGTTCTTCAGCTGGCTGCGCCACGAAGACCACGGTGCCTGCCCACCAGGAGCGAAACGCAGCGAGCATCCTAGCCGTGCCGATCAGGCAGGCCATGTGGACATCGTGCCCGCAGGCATGCATCACAGGAACCTCGCGACCGGCTTCGTCCCGGCTGGTCACCTCACTGGCGTATGGCGCACCGGTGGCCTCCTTCACCGGGAGTGCGTCCATGTCTGCACGGATCAGCACGACGGGTCCTTCCCCGTTGCGTAAGACCCCAACCACACCGAACCCACCCACTCGAGTAGTCACCTCGCAGCCGACCGCTTCCAATTCCCGGGCCATCCGCTCCGCCGTGCGTGCTTCTTGAAAGGACAACTCCGGGTATTGGTGGAGATGCTTGTACAGGGCCTCTAAATGCCCCAATTCGCTCTGGAGCGTTTTGCGCATTTCCAGTGCGAGCGGATCGGCCGGCCAAGCTACCCAGGCCAGCAGAAGACCCAGGGTTAGCGAGCAGCCGACGGCTTTGCAAGTCCCACTCTGTGCGCGTAATCGACGCAGGCCCATTTGAATGGTCAGTATACGCATTCCCGCCAAACTGCAGCTGCTGGCACGGAGCAGTCCAGGGATCCATCGAGCATGTTGGCCTATGTGGTCTACGGCGCGCCTGCGTGGAGAGGGCTTACGGATGTGCAGGAAGTCGTTCAGCCACGGCGTGGCTGCGTAGGCCAATTCAGGGATGATGAGTTTCCTCCTGCGTGCCTACTCCGTCGCAAGATGCGATGGCGGTGTGGTACTAGCCCACACAGGAATAGCGACCGAGGCGGCTCGCCTCAAGTGGTAGGGCAGTGCCGGAGGCGAGCTGTGCTGTCGCCGGTGGAGACCAAAACGCGAGGAGATGGAGATGGGCTAGCATCTAGAATTCCGGTTCGACCTGCCTACAAGATCAGCATGCAGTCCCCGTAGGAATAAAACCGGTAGCGGTTCTCCACTGCATGGCGGTACGCAGCCAGGATCAAGTCTTTGCCGGCGAACGCGCAGACCAGCAATAAGAGGCTTGAGCGTGGCAGATGGAAGTTGGTCAGCATGGCTCCAGTGATCTTGAATTCGAAGCCTGGGTAGATGAACAGGTCGGTCTGGCCCGACTGAGCGGTTATCTCTCCCTTCAAGGCGGCAGTTTCCAGCGTTCGAACTGTAGTGGTCCCGACGGCGACGACTCGGCGAGCAGCGCGGATCTTGGCGGCTGCTTCCTCGGTAATCGAGTACCGTTCGGCATGCAGCTTGGCGCACTCGACGATTTCGGTGCGCAAGGGGCGGAAGGTCCCTAGGCCCACGTGGAGGGTGATGAACGCGATTTCGGCTCCGGCCTGGCGGCACTGTTCGAGAATTTCCGGGGTGAAGTGGAGTCCGGCGGTGGGTGCAGCAGCCGAGCCAGGCACGCGTGCATAAACCGTTTGGTAGCGTTCGCGGTCCCAGGGTTGGTCCGGTCGGTGGATGTATTTTGGGAGGGGGGTGTGGCCGTAACGCTCGAGCGCCTGCCATGGGTCTCCGTTAAGGTGAAGCCGAAGGGTTCGTTCGCCGAACTCACCTCGGGCGATGACTTCTGCGGCGAAGTGATCTGCGAATTGGATCCACTCGCCGGGATGGATTTTGCGGCCTGGGTGGACGAGGGCTTTCCAAGTGAGGGCTTGGGGGTCGAGGGGTTCTAGAAGTAGAACTTCAACTTTTCCGCTCAAGTACTGCCATCGCTTTGGGTTGTTCTTCCCGATTGGCAAAGCGCGGACCCCTTTGCGGCGTCCGAACAACCGACACGGGATGACTCGCGAGTCGTTCAACACCAGGCAGTCACCCGGGCGCAAGAATGAAGGGAATTCCCGAAACCAGCGGTCCTCCCAACGTTGCTCGTCGCGGTAGACCACGAGCATGCGTGAGGCAGCGCGATCGGGCAAGGGTTCCTGTGCGATCAGTTCTCGTGGCAGTTCGTAGTCGAATTCTGACAGGTTCATCCTCCTGTCGCCACCCGCTAGAATAACAACTTGCGTGTCCTGGGCATCGAGACGTCTTGTGATGAGACTGCGGCGGCTGTGGTCGAAGATGGGTCGAAGATTCTGGCCAGTGTAGTCGCCTCGCAGCTGGATGTCCATGAAAAGTATGGGGGTGTAGTGCCCGAGCTCGCATCCCGTGCCCATCTCCGAGCCATCGTGCCGGTGGTGCGCTCAGCCCTGGAGCAAGCAGGGACCAGCTATCAGGAGTTGGGAGCAGTGGCTGCTACGCAGGGACCGGGGCTGATCGGGTCGCTGCTGGTTGGCCTGACCTTTGCCAAGGCGTTGAGCTTCGCCCGTGGGATCCCCTTCGTGGGCGTGGATCATTTGGAGGCTCATATTCATGCTGTTTCGCTAGAGGCTCGCGCGCGAGGGGAAGAGATCCCCCTGCCAGCGCTGGCGTTGGTTGTCAGTGGTGGGCATACCCACCTCTTTGAGGTGCACGGCCCAGAAGATTACCGGCTGCTGGGTAGGACCCGGGATGACGCGGCTGGGGAAGCATACGACAAGGTGGCTAAACTGCTAGGCTTCCCGTACCCGGGCGGGCCGATCATCGATGCACTGGCCGCCTACGGCAACCCCAACGCCATTCCTTTCAGCCTTGCGCGGATGAAGGGCAACCCGCTGGACTTTAGTTTTAGCGGCCTGAAGACTGCTGTGCTCCGCTGGGTTGAGTCGCACGACTTATCGGCCGAGATTCAGGCCCGCCGCCAGTTGCGCGAGCGGGTAAAACGGCCAACGTTGGAAGAGTGGCTTCAGGTCACCTCTCAGCAAACGCTGGATTTGCTGGCCTCGTTCCAAAAGACGGTTATCGAAGAGTTGTTACGACGCCTGGAGTTGGCAGCGGAGCAGGGTGGCGTACGTTCGATCGTGATCTCTGGTGGCGTAGCGGCCAACCGTGGGTTACGGCGGGCGGCGGAATCCGGACGGTTAAGTTTCCCGGTCTACTTCCCCTCGCTGGCCCTGTCGACCGACAATGCTGCCATGGTTGCCGCCTTGGCGTTTGAAAAGCTGAAGCGCGGGGTCTCGACGCCTTTGACTGCCAAGCCCTACGCTTCGTTTCGCATGTCCCCTAGCTGAGTCTTGCCGCCAAGAGGGGTTGGTAGGATGGGGGTATGACTGCGCCGCATCCTAAAGAAGCCCCCAAGCTCCCCATTGAGGGAGTTGAGCATGTGGTCGCCGTGGGCTCGGGCAAGGGAGGGGTAGGCAAGACCACTGTGGCAGTGAACCTGGCGGTTGCCCTGGCTGCCGAGGGCCACCGTGTGGGCTTACTGGACGCCGACGTTTACGGTCCCAACGTGCCCCGAATGATGGGCATCAAAGAGCAGCCCCAAGCCCGTGGCCATAGGATTGAGCCGCTTGAAAAGTGGGGCGTTAGGCTGATGTCGATGGGATTCCTTAACCCCACCGATCAACCCATACTGTGGCGAGGGCCACTATTGCACCGGATAATCCAGCAGTTCATCCGAGATGTCGACTGGGGCGAACTTGAGGTCCT
>JAUQPO010000166.1 GCA_030550335.1 Acidobacteriota bacterium | reverse complement strand
ATGGGCGGCGGAAGTGCAGCGGCCAGACCAAATACGCTACTTCGTCACGCGTGCCTATCAGGAAGCCAACGCGCCGCGCAAAGGCCCGGTGCACCTGACGGTTCCGGCGGATGTCTTCGCAGGTCAAGTGGCCCAGCCACTGCCAGGTGTGGATTTGACTGAAACAGGAGCTCCGCGACCGGATGCGAGACTCGTCGAACGCGCCCTCGAGCTGCTCCGGAATGCTCAGCGCCCGGTGGTGATCGGCGGTTCCGGGCTATGGTGGGCGGATGCTGGTCCGGTCTTGAAAATCTTTCTCGAGCGAACCCGTTTGCCGTTGTTCACACTGACCCTGGCTCGCGGCCTCATCCCTGACGGGGAGCTGAACTGCTTCGGCTATGGCGATCCGGCATTAAGCAAACTGGTCCGCCGAGCGTTCCCGCTAGCCGATGTGGTGCTGGTACTCGGCAAACGCATCGACTATCGTCTCGCCCTAGGCGGACAGTTGTTATTCTCACCCGAGGCAAAATTCATCCAAGTCGACATCCATGCTCAGGAGCTGGGCGCGAACCGCGAACTCGCGGTGGGTATTCACGCCGACGTACGGGCCACGCTCGAGGCGCTGGTGGACGCCGTGGGCAAGGATCGTTGGCCCGAACGGCCTGACTGGCTGCAGAGACTGGAACAGCTGGAGCGCGAGTGGAAAGCGGAGCTCGAGCAGCTGGCACAGGACCGTACTCAGCCCATCCATCCGGCTGCATTCTTTTTCGAACTGCGCAAGCACCTGCCCGAGGTGGTTTATTCGTGGGATGGGGGAGATTTTGTGCACTGGGGGCGGGCCATCCTGCCCGCGCGGCGGGCTGGAGCGTGGCTCCGGCTGGGTCCGATGGCGACCATCGGTGCTGGTTTACCCAACGCGATCGCCATGCAACTTCATTACCCCAATGAACGCGTGGTCATGATCACGGGCGACGGGTCGCTCGGATTTTACCTGGCGGAACTGGACACGCTGGTTCGGGAGCGCCTTCCAGTGATTGTGATCGTGGGTAACGATGGAGGCTGGGGAATCGAGCGAGAACTACAAAGGGAGTTACAAGGAACGACCGTGGCTTGCGAGCTCCAACGCAGTCGCTACGAACTTGTGATGGAGGCGTTCGGTGGGGCGGGCGAGACCATCGGATCGCTGGACCAGGTCGGGCCCGCGGTGCAACGCGCCTTACGGTCCGAAGTCCCGTACCTGCTTAACGTGCAGATTCGGGGAGTGCGCTCGCCGTTCACAGAGTGGGCCTTGCTGCGCCGCCGCTCTGGATGATCACCGGCGGCTTTTTCTGGGGGGCTTGGAGCGCAAGACGTTGATGGTCCCGCGACAGTTTGGCGAACCACAGCGACATGGGACTACTTCGACATCAGGATCGAAATTGTAGTCCACGGTGAGCTCCTCACCTGGGGCGATGTAGCGTTTGCTCATATAGAGGATGTGGCCTTTAACGATCTTGGCATACAGATTCGGATCGCAGCTGTGGTTGATGAACTCGGCGCCGCTCCCACCGGCGGCTCCATCCACCGTCCAGTAGGCATCGAGCTTGAAGAGATAGTGGCCCCGGGACATTTCTGCCCGGCGTTTAGCCTCGCGACGGTTGATCCGTTCTCCGGTGTACTCGATCACCTTACGGTTCGGCGGGATCCACTCGGCCGCGAACACCCCCCACCGGTGGATTTTGGAACGACCAATGCGGAGTTTGAAGCAGCAGTAACGCGGGTCCAAGTGGGGTTCGGGCAAGGGGAGTTTGGACAGCCGCTTCCTCTTGCGGCCGTGGGACTTTTGCCGGGTGGCTTGACCGGATGTTTTGGAGTTTGTCGAGCGCTTTGCCGCCAAGGCGTGGTCCGCTAAGCCAGCACCAGGTATTTCATCCTATCGCGGCGCTTTCAAGGCGGCGCAAGCTTCGCGCTCGGTCGTGAGCCTGGAGCGGGATGGCACAGCCAGCACCGGTCGTCGTGGGGCCATGTCGCCGGAAAGGATCTTGCGAGCGGAGTAAAATGACTCATTTCATGTCGATTCCTGACTCCGCTCGAGAGTTCCTCGAAAGGCAGATTGCGCGCTTGCGGCAGCGCCGCCGCCCAGCCCGAATCGTTTTTCCCGAGGGCGACGATGCCCGCGTAGTTTCGGCTGCCGCACGGCTTCTCGCCGAGCAACTAGTTGAGCCGGTGCTGGTGGCCCCACCGGCCGCCAGGCCTGCAGGATTGCCTGTAGCGGACTTGACCGATGAGCGACGGCTTCGCCGTTATGCAGAAATTTACTTCGAGCGGAGACGAAGTCGTGGGATCACCTGGACTGAGGCTCAGGCAATTGCTCGCGATCCTCTATATTTCGCCCTCCTGATGGTGGCCTCAGGGGACGCTGACGGATTCGTGGGAGGGGCCAGATATACTTCACGAGACACCATCCGGGCTATGCTCCAAGTCATCGGTCCTGCTTCCCAGGTGCGTACGGTCTCGAGCGCCTTCGTAATGGCGTTGCCGGATCGGCGCTTTGGTCACCAGGGTTTATTGGTTTTCGCCGATTGCTCGGTGGTAATCCGCCCCAGTGCTGTGCAGCTCGCCGAGATCGCAATTGCCACTGCTGAAACCACGCGGCGATTGCTGGAAGTAGAACCGGCAGTCGCCCTGCTATCGTTTTCGACCAAAGGCAGTGGCCAGCATGAGGAAGTGGAACGGGTGGTAGAGGCTTTGCGAATCGTGCAGGTGCGCGCACCTGAACTGAATGTCGACGGAGAGCTACAGGCGGATGCGGCGCTGGTACCCGGGGTGGGTCGGCAGAAAGCCCCAGGATCCACCGTGGCGGGTCGCGCCAACACTTTGATCTTCCCGGACCTGGCCTCTGCTAACATTGCTTACAAACTCGTTGAGCGGATTGGAGGGGCAATGGCCTTGGGGCCCTTCATGCAAGGGTTGGCCAAGCCCGCCAATGAGCTCTCGCGAGGGTGTTCGGCGGAAGATATTTACGGGGTAGCGATTGTAACTGCTCGCCAAGTGGGAAAGTATGAGTGACGAAGTAGGCTCGCGGCGACTGCCATTCCGGCTGGTCTACCACGACGGTTATGACCTCAACTTGGGCGCCCACATTTTCCCGTCCCAAAAATACCGGTTGATCCGCGAGCGGTTGCTGGCCGAGGGAATTGCCGAGAGCGGGGACTTCGTGGAACCTGCCGCAGCCACTTTCGAGCAACTTACTTTGGTGCACGATCCCGACTGGATCGAACGGCTGCGCAACGGAACCCTTACCTACTTGGAGATCGTGCGGCTGGAGATTCCCTATACGCCACGCACAGTCGAGGCGTTCTTCTTGGCGGCCGGGGGCACGATCCTGGCCTGCCGTTTCGCCCTGAAAGAAGGCTTGGGGATCAATCTCGGCGGGGGTTTCCACCACGCCTTCGCAGATCACGGAGAAGGCTTTTGCGCGATCAATGACCTGGCTGTAGCCGTCAGGGTGCTGCAGAAAGAGGGCTTGATCCGAAAGGCTATGATCGTGGATTGTGACGCCCACCAGGGCAACGGCACGGCGTTCATTTTCCGCAATGACCCCGACGTTATGACCATCTCCATACACCAATTGAACAACTACCCTGCCATCAAGCCACCTTCAACGATCGATATCCATCTGGAAGGCTGCACTGGCGACGAACGGTATTTGCAGTTGCTACGGGAATCCTATGAGCCCTCGCTCGACTCATTCCGGCCGGACCTTATCCTATACGTGGCGGGAGCCGATCCGTATCAAGCTGACCAGCTAGGGGGCCTATGTTTGACCATGGAGGGCCTGAAGGAGCGGGACCGGCTGGTGCTGGGGCTAGCGGTGGAGCGGGGCATCCCCGTGGCCGTGACCCTGGCCGGGGGCTACGCGTGGAAACTCGAAGACACGGTGGCCATTCACGTGAACACGGTGCGGGTGGCGGCCGAGGTGATGCGGGGAAATAGGGGGGCTGGACGCCAAAATTTTGTGGCTAGTTGACGTCGTTGCGGGTACAATGAGGCTGGTACGGGAGGCCCAACCGGGCCGGAGGTGGCAGCCATGTTTGAGAGCTTGGATGAGCAGATCCGGCACGACGACCAGGTCGAGACCACCCGGGCGGAGCGTATCCTGAAATGGACCTTGATGATTGTGATCTCGCTGCTGGTATTTGGCGGCCTGTACATGGGGATCCGGCTGCTGGAGTAGAGGGGAGAAACAGGCAGACTTCAATCCGCCCTGGGCGGCGTAGCCGCAAGTGAAAGGGCTCGCATACAAGCTAGCACTTTGCGTGGGTAAGAGGGGTAGGGATTGTACGTCCGCAGCACGGACGGCAAGGGTTTGCCTGCGTAAAGCGGTGAACGGGCTAAGCGCTCCGCGACGTGGTAGATACCCGCCTGCACCCGGGGGAATGAGGTCCCGCAGGAATTCCACCCGAAGATGTTGCCGTTAGTGTAAAAGCGCCCGCCACTGGACTCAATGATGGCGATAGCTGGCAGCAACCGCCAGTCCAGCTCGTAGCGATCCGCTGCAGCCAGCAGGTACGGGATGTACTCCGTGAGCGGGTACCCGCGGGCGCTTAAGAAGCTGTACAGGGCCAGGTATCTCGGGTCACTGGAGTAGCTGAGCTTATGGACGGCGTGCTGACCGGGGTCGATGGTTTTCGGGGTGAGCAAGAGGAAGGCAAGCAGCAACCCACCTGTCTTCACCCAGCACCTCATTTCGACACGCGACTCCTGGACTTGGGTTAAGATTTCCTAGCCGATCTTTGTTGGCTTGAGGCCCAGGCGGGCCGGGCTCTCACTTCTCGGACGAGCGAGGAGTAGGACGTGGTGGCAGCGCTGCTAGCTAACCCGCCTGGCGTTACGTGTTGCTCTTGCAGGACCTCCTAGCATCCCTTGTCCCCGAGGGCTACCCCCGGGGCAACGACCCTTATTGTACCAGCATCCTACTAGGTCGGTGGGACCGCCGCCCCCGTGCTAGGAGCTGGAGCCCCCAGCCGATTCCTCACCGGCTTACGGTCTCGCGGCGATCTTGGCCCCCTACAAGGCCTAGGCTGAGACCAGTGCCCGCCGCGGCTATGGCTACCCCAGCAATCACCCGCTTGCCGGCAATACCGTTCCGCCTGGACTGCCTACGATCCCGGGAGCCGTCTTCGGCGCACGTTGTCGAAAGAGGGACCACTTGAGCTGCCCACAGCACCGCTCCCTCAGGGGTACGGCGGACCAGCGGACCGCTGATCTGCACCGTCTTGCCTACGTATTGCTCCAGACCGTCGCCTTCTACAGCAACATTGAGACGCGTTACTGGGTCCGCCAAAATGTACCGGCCTCCGGAACGGGTCAGGCAACCGGCGAGCGTAGTAGGCGGTTCTGCTCCCGCCGGGCCGGGCTCGAACTCCAAGCTGTCACCGGGATGCAGCATGGCCAGCAAGACCCCTTGGCTCGTTCGCACTTGAGCATTGCCTTGTCGTGCCTGTACCGTCACCACGTTCGGCCCCCGGGCCGAAACAGCCAGTTGTGCCCCCGCTTCACCGCTCACCTCCAATCCTCCCGCCTCGAGGCGGTACGCGCGGCCCAGCACAAGCTCTGTCGACCCGCTTACCAGCACGAGCTCGTCTGGATAGACCCGCACTTGAGACTCGGGTGCGAGTCCGATATCCACTCCCTTAGCCAACTGCAGCCGCACTATTCGATTGGAAGCTCGAACTTGAGAGCCCGGCAACAGCGTGGCCTGGTTCCACACTGGGGTGCCATCGATCCAAAATTGTCCTGCGCTCTTTGCCGTGCCGATCGCCGTTGGACCTGCGGAACCTACCCCTACAGCGATTCCAGCAACGCTGACGATGAGGCGTATGAAATGCTTCACGGTTGTTCCTCCGAGGGTCGCTCGCGGACCTGTCAGGGTGACTCACCCAACATTCCCATCGGCAATAGGAGGCGGGGCCAATAGGTGTGGGGCGACAGGCAACCAGGCGGCAACGAGCGTGCTCGGTCTAAAGGCGCAGCGAGGCGGTGGATAGCGGTGGCTATGGCTTTTGGCTACGGCTTGGCCGGCCTAGAAGCCGCGAGGGTGGGCTTAGCCGAGGCGATGTTGGGCCTGGCGTTGCCTCGGCTCCTCGATTGGGCCCGGTGGCTCGCGCCGGACAACCCGCAGGTATGGGTCGCACGGGCTGAGGTGGACCCAGCTCACGCGGTCGCCGCACTGGAACAAGCTTTGCAGCGACGCCCAGCCGATGCGTCGCTCCGGATCCGGTTGGCCCTAGCCCTGGAACAAGAGGGCCGTACGAAGGAGGCCGAGGACCAGCTCATTCAGGCGACCAAGCAGGACAGAGGCCATGTACCTCGCTGGGCTCTCGCCAACTTTTACTTTCGCCTGCAAGACACACCGAATTTTTGGCGCTGGGCCCGTGAAGCGGCACGAACGGCACCTGATGCTGCTGGAGTGTATCGACTGTGCTGGCAATTGACGAGCGATGCACGATGGCTGATGCGGGCGATCGTGCCCCCCGATCCTCGCCGGCATGCGGAGTTTTTTTGGTTTCTCGTGCGTGTCGGTGATTTGGAAGCTGCAGGCACGGTATTTGAGGACGTGCTGGCCTGGCGGCACTCGGGTCACGTGCCTCTGCTTGTGGCTTATTGCAATCGCTTGCTAGAGCTCGGCCGCATTCGGGATGCGCTTCAGGACTGGAATCGTCTGGTGGCGACGGGGATGATTCGCCGTAACCGGCTCGACCCGGAAGTTGGGCTTATCATCACCAACGGCGAGTTCTCGGAATGCCCTCTCGGCAGTGGATTCGATTGGCGGATACGGGAGAGTCAAGGATTAGGGATCCACTGGGTTCCGGGCGAAGTCCGAATTCAGGCGATGAGGACGGGTACGCGAGCACACCGGCCGCTAGTGCAGTGGACACCGTTGAGGCCGGGCTGCAACTACCAGATTGACTATGAATATGTAGCGGCTGGGGGGAAATGGCGGTGGGTATTGTTGGACCCGCGCACGAACCGGGTGTGGGCACACTCGTCTGACTTCTTGGTGTCGGCTCGGCTAGAACATGGCCACTTCCGGTTCTCCGCGCCGGACGTCCAAGCTTTGATGCTGGCGCTCGAGTGGGAGCCCGGCGAAGGCGAGTTTGAGGTGAGCTCGCTGCGACTGAGGCGGGTGGTGTCGCGCTTGGCCGACCCTGTGGGAGGGAACCGATAAGCGGGCTGCAGCAGCGGAGTGGTCTTTCCCGGAGCTGGCAGCTTGCTGCGTGGTCAGCGAGCCTCCGCTTGTCGTCCCCTAACCATTTGTGTTAGCGTGGAATTCTACTTCGAGCGGGGGCTGGAGCAAGGTGTAATATGCAAGCGCTCGGCATGATCGAGACGAAGGGTTTGACTGGGGCCATTGAGGCCGCTGACGCAATGGTCAAGACGGCCAACGTGACCCTCACCGGCATTGAATACGTCGGGGCGGGATTGGTGATGGTGACCGTGCGCGGCGATGTGGGTGCGGTCAAAGCGGCCACCGACGCGGGCGCAGCGGCGGCCCGCCGAGTGGGCGAGCTGGTAGCGGTCCATGTGATCCCGAGCCCTCATGAGGAAGTGGAGAAGATCCTGCCTGGCCCGAAGAAGTGAACCGCTGCGGCCGGCCTTGGCGAGGAAGTAGGTCGGGATGCTGAAGGACCAAGATCTACTGGCGATTCAGGAAGCCAGGCGGAAAGTGGAACTGGCTTACGCGGCCTGGGAACGTTACCGCGATTTCACGCAGGCGCAGGTGGACGCGATCATCGAACGCGCCGCAGCTGCAGCCACGGCTCAAGCGCGCCGGC
>JAUQPO010000165.1 GCA_030550335.1 Acidobacteriota bacterium | reverse complement strand
GATCATCTCACTGATCGCACCCCCAGCCGGCACCATCGGATAGACGTTCTCGTAAGGCGCCACTTGGACGTTGAGCAAGTAAGGCCCGGGCTCCCGAATGGCCTCTTCTAAAGCGGGCCGGAGTTCATCCGGCCGGTTAATTGTCCGACCCTTGAATCCGTACGCAGCCGCCAGCTTCTCCGCATCCGGAAAACCGCTCATCTGCACAGCACATAGGCGATTGTTGTAGAAAAGATCCTGCCACTGCCGCACCATGCCCAAGTAACCGTTGTTGACCACGATGATCTTGATGGGCAGGCCGTAACTCACGACGGTGGCCAGCTCGGGAATCGACATCTGGAAGCCTCCATCCCCCACTAGCGCGATCACCAGCTTGTCAGGCCGCGCAAACTGGGCACCGATCGCTGCCGGCAACCCAAACCCCATCGAACCCAAACCGCCGGAGTTGATCCAATGCCGCGGCTGTTCGAACCGTATGAACTGGGCCGCCCACATCTGGTGTTGACCGACGTCGGCGCAAATGATCGCTTTCCCCTGCGAGAGTCGGTCGATCTCCACCATCAAGTGCTGGGGCATGATCTCTTCCGAAGAGAACTTGGGCTCCAGAGGGTGCTCCCGTTGCCAGGTCCGGATCTGCTGCCACCATTCCCGACGCGCGCCAGCATTACGCGACGCCATCGCAGGCGCTTGCTCTTCCAAGACCTTCAGCAGCTTGCGAAGCACCCGCTTGGCATCCCCCACGATTGGTAGATCGGCTGCTCGGTTCTTGCCGATCTCCGCCGGATCGATGTCAATGTGGATCACCTTCGCGTGAGGAGCGAATGCGGATAATCGTCCCGTTACCCGGTCGTCAAACCGCACGCCCACCGCAATCAGCAAGTCCGTGTGAGTCATGGCCATATTAGCGGCGTAGCTGCCGTGCATGCCGGGCATGCTGATGAAGTTGGGATGCGACCCAGGCAATCCTCCAAGCCCCATCAGCGTTAGCACGGCCGGCGCGTCGATCAACTCGACCAGTTGCCGTAACTCCTCGGAGGCTCCGGAAGCAATGATGCCTCCCCCCGCGTAGACCAGGGGCCGCTGAGCTTCCCAAATCATTTGAGCCGCACGCCGGATCTGCCCCATGTGTCCCTCTAAGTGCACCTTGTAGCCAGGAAGGTGAATCTCGTTCACCGGCGTGTAGTAGCTCCGGTCCTGCAGCACGTCTTTTGGTAGGTCAATCACCACCGGGCCAGGCCGACCAGTCGAAGCGATATAGAAAGCTTCGTGGACGATTCGCGGCAGGTCCGCAATGCTCTTGACGAGGTAATTGTGCTTGGTCGCCGGCCGCGTGATCCCGAACGTGTCGGCCTCCTGAAACGCATCGCTACCAATGAGCTTCGTGGCCACCTGTCCGGTGAGGGCCACGATGGGCACCGAGTCCATCAGAGCATTGACCAAGCCAGTGGTGAGATTCGTAGCACCGGGACCCGAAGTAGCACAGCAAACGCCCACGCGACCAGTCGCCCAAGCATAACCCGCCGCAGCGAAGGCAGCATTCTCCTCATGCCGAACCAAAACGTGCCGGATTGGCGCGTCGTAGAGGGCATCGTAAAACGGCAAGATCGCGCCACCCGGGTAGCCGAAGATGCAATCGACCCCCTCCCGGAGCAAACACTCTACTAAGATCTCTGAACCCGTCAACAACCGCGACATAAGCTGATTGTCCTCCGTTGCCATGCCCACTCTCGCCACCTTTTCTCGAACCGATTCCCAAAAACAGAAGCCGCTGGCCTGGGGATTTTTGAATCGCCCCGCCAGCGGCCGGATGTTTTTGGTTAATCGGCCGCCTCAGGCGGGGCCGCGTACGATGACCGGGATGATAACTACGCCGAGGGCTGTTACCGGGGCGAGAGGAACAGAATTAGCGTGGGCCAGCCGCGGCTGGCTGGGAGCGACGGCCGCGTACTGTTCCAAGTAGCCCACTGTCCTTAGCCTACATCAAAAGTGGGCCAAATGCAAGACCCGGTTTCGATTTAATTTGCTAATAGCCAATTAAGCCTCCGCCTGATGTTCTGCTCGTTGCCGACAAGAGCCAGTGCCAGGCGACACTTGCCCCACGGACCAGCGGCGTTGCGCCCTTTAGGGGTCCTATCTAGCGGGAAGTCGGCTTGCGCCCGTTGTGCTCAAGCAGCACTTGTAAAGCCAACCGCCGCAGGCGCGAACGGTTGAGGGCGTAACGTTCGAGCGACGCGATGGCCCGATCCAGGGCATCGCGGCGCTGATAGAGAAGTTCCAGCTGGCGCTGGAGTTGGTAGGACTGAAGGGAGGTAGCGTGTCGCAGGTTCATGCCACTGGTTATAGCAGTACTAGTACTTTTTGTCAACTGTTGTCCGCGAGACCTTTGCCCAAAATCTCCTAGGAAATTTCCTAAGGCTTTGGAAAACTCTGACCCACTCCGCCATGCTACACTCCAGGGCGAGGCACCCAGCCGCAAACAAGTATGGATTACCTCAAGGGGCTCAACCCCCAGCAACTGCAAGCGGTCACGCACGTCCACGGCCCCCTACTGATTCTGGCCGGCGCGGGCAGCGGCAAAACGAGGGTCATCACCCACCGCATCTGCCATCTGATGTACGCCCACAGGGTTCCCGGACACGCCATCCTCGCCGTGACTTTCACAAACAAGGCGGCCGAGGAAATGCGCAGCCGCGTCGAACAACTACTGGGGGGAGCTGGCGTTTATCAACCCCCGCTCGTCTGCACGTTTCACTCCTTTTGCGTCCGCTTGCTGCGTCGCGATGGCCGCTCGCTGGCAGAACTCCGACCTGGCTTCACCCCACAATTCCTCATCTATGACGAAGACGACCAATTGACCGTCGTCAAAGCCGTCTACCGCCAGCTAGGTCTCGACGAGAAGTTCATGCCCTACCGCGCTGCCTTGAGCCGCATCAGTTGGGCCAAAACGCAGCGCCTTCCACCCGAGGAGTTGCTGGCATCTGCCAAAAGCCCCCAAGAACGGAACCTGGCTGCAATCTACGAGCGGTACGAAAGCGAATTACGCAAGGCCAACGCTCTGGACTTCGATGACCTGTTGATCGAGAGCGTCCGCTTGCTTGCTCATGACGAAAACGTGCGGCGCCGCTACCACCGGGAATTACAGTTTCTGTTGATCGACGAGTACCAGGATACCAACCGCCCCCAATATGAACTGGTTCGCCTGCTAGCCGGCGAGCATCGGAACGTATGCGCGGTGGGCGATGAGGACCAATCGATATACGGCTGGCGCGGCGCCGACATCCGCAACATTCTGGAGTTCGAGCGGGACTTTCCCGATGCCGTAGTCATCCGCCTGGAGCGGAATTATCGGTCCACGCGGAACATCCTGGACGCGGCTAGCGCCGTCGTCGCTCATAACAAGCTTCGCAAGGGAAAGTGGCTGTGGACGGATGCGGAGCCAGGCCCACCAGTGGGGGTCTACGCAGCTCCGGATGCGGAAAACGAAGCGCTTTTCGTGGCTGACACCATTTACCGTCTGTTGCAAGAGAATCCCGCTGAGCGCGTAGCGGTGCTCTACCGGACGAATGCACAATCACGGCAAATCGAGGAAGCGCTCCGACGCTATGGTTTGCCGTATCACGTCGTGGGTGCTTTGAGCTTTTACCAGCGTGCGGAGATCAAAGACATCCTCGCCTACCTGAAGCTGCTGGTCAGTCCACAAGACCCGGTAAGTCTGGAACGCGTAATCAACCGGCCGGCCAGAGGGATAGGTCGTGCCACGCTGGATCAGCTCGAGGCTTACGCTCTCCAGCATGGCTGTAGCCTCTGGGAGGCATTATGTCAGATGGTTGACCAGAAGTTGTTACCGCAGCGCGCCCACGCAGCAGTGTCGAGTTTCCGTGAATTGATCGAAGAACTACGAGCCGCCGCAAGCCAGGAGCCTCTGGGCACGCTCGTCAAGATAGTCATCGAACGGACGGGGTATCAGGAGATGCTCGAGAATGTCGGCACTGCGGAGGCAGAAAGCCGGTTGGAAAACCTGCACGAGCTGGCCAACGCAGCTGCGGAGGCGCAGGCACGCGGGGAAACGCTAGCCGAGTTTCTAGACCACGCAGCACTCGTATCCGAAAGCGATCAGGTCAACCCGAATGCTCAGATCACGCTGCTCACGCTTCACAACGCCAAAGGGCTGGAGTGGCCAACGGTCTTCATTGTGGGCATGGAGGAGGGTCTCTTCCCTCACATGCGCTCGCTGGATAGCGAAGAGCAACTGGAAGAAGAGCGCCGCCTCTGCTACGTGGGCATGACCCGCGCCCAGCGCCGGCTCTATCTCACCTGGGCCCGTTTTCGCCGGCGATTCGGCGGCGGACTTCCCGAACCGAGGGTCCCATCGCGTTTCTTGAGCGAAGTTCCCAGCCATTTGATCCAGGATTTGACGCCACCAGATTACGCGATCGGCCTGGACGCCGAACTGTTCCTGGAACGCTTGGAGGCCCGTCAAGCAGCAGCTCGTTGGGATCCCAGGAGCGTCACCTCGAGCAGCATGGAGAACATACGGCAGTTTTCCAATCCCGTGGTGTGGAACCAGCGTCTTCGTCTTCGCCTTCCCCTTCCCCTCCACTTGCCTCCCCTCCACAAATCAGCACTTCCAGCCGAGAACGTACACCCGCGTTCCGTGCTGGGGCCGTGGTTGAACACCCTCGCTTCGGGCGGGGTACCATCCTGCGTCGCGAAGGCGAAGGGAAAAACCTCAAGCTCACCATTTACTTCCCCGGCCACGGTCTGAAGAAGATGATGGCCAGTTTTGCGGAACTCAAGCTCGCCGATTGAGGACTCTGGGAGCGGGAATCGACCACTGCCCTGGCGAGGACATCTTCGCCGATGAACCAGCGGTAGGATAAGCGTTAAGTAGCCCGGAGCACCCCCGGGCGGTGAACCGCCTCCTGCAGGCCCGAACGAGCAGGCTGGCTCGCGGCTTTCAAGACGGCAGCCAACGGGTACACGGGTGAGGGTCAAGAGCATCGACAGCCTGATAGCTGCTTCCGAACAAGCCGAGCGCCGGTTGCGCCGCACCCTGGGACCATGGAGTCTAACCGCTCTGGGCTTGGGAGCGGTAATCGGTTCCGGCATCTTCGTGCTGACCGGCACCGCTGCAGCAGGGGAAACGATGAGTTATCCCTCTCTGTTGCACGCCCCGGTGCTCGACCTATTGCTGCACGGCCAGCAGGCCACCTCCCTCACAGGACGGCCTGGTGCTGGGCCTGGCGTTGCCCTGTCGTTCCTCCTCGTGGCGATCGCTTGTAGCTTCGCGGCTCTGTGCTTCGCCGAACTAGCCTCGATGATCCCGGTCGCCGGAAGCACTTACACCTACGCTTACGCGACCCTGGGGGAGCTGGCAGCGTGGATCATCGGCTGGGACTTGATCCTCGAGTACGCCGTCTCCAATATGGCCGTGGCTGTGGGATTCTCGGCTTACGTCAACGACCTCAGCGAAAGCCTAGTCGGCTTCAAGCTTCCCATGGAGCTCTCGCAACCGGTCTTCGCCCAAGGCCGGCTCACTGGTGCATGGTTTAACCTCCCGGCGTTACTCGTTTTGCTCATTTTGACCGCATTGCTCGTGCGAGGGGTCAGGGAAAGCTCAAGCGCTAACATGGCCATGGTTTTCGTCAAGGTGGGTGCGATCTTGCTGTTTGTCATCGCTGGAGCGCAGGCGGTTGATCCAGCTCGCTGGCAGCCCTTTCTACCCAACGGCTTTCAAGGCGTGCTCACCGGCGGGGCCATTGTCTTCTTCACTTACATTGGCTTCGATTCGATATCCACCGCAGCCGAAGAATGCCGCAGGCCGCAACGCGACCTCCCTTTCGGGATCGTAGCCACCTTGGTCATCTGCGCCATTCTTTATACGGCGGTGGCTCTAGTCCTGACTGGCATAGCCGACTGGCGGACTCTGAACAACGCAGCTCCCGTCGCCAATGCACTGAAAGCGATCGGCTATGACGAGATCCGGCGTCTGGTGGGAGCAGGCGCTGTGGCAGGGATGGTTTCGTCGCTGCTCGTGTACCAATACGGGCAGGCTCGCATCTGGTTCGCGATGGCTCGGGACGGTTTGTTGCCCTCCCTGTTCGCACGAGTCCATCCGCGTTATCGAACGCCCCACGTCAGCACATGGATCGCCGGGTTGGCCGTGGGAATTCCTGCAGGCATCTGGGACGTGGGCACTTTCGCTGACCTGTCCAACATCGGAACCCTGTTTGCTTTCCTTGTCGTTTCGTTCGCAGTGGTGATCCTGCGGCGCACCCAGCCCCAGCGGCCGCGTGGTTTTTCGGTTCCGTGGGTACCTTGGATTCCTCTAGCGTCAGCCGCTTGTTGCCTGGTGTTGATGCTGAGCCTGCCGCTGGTAACCTGGCTGAGATTCCTGGTTTGGATGGCCATTGGCCTGGTGCTGTACTTCAGCTTCGGAAGGAAACATAGCCATCTGGCGCTGTCGCCCCCTCCAAAACAGCCGTGATAAGCTAAGCCTCATCCGCAGCCCAGACTTCAGCCAGACCATGGGAGCTGAGTGCGATGTCAAGGGCACACTGGCATCGTTGGACGAATCTGGCGGTGTTGAGTGTGGCGCCACTAGTGGCTCAAGTGACCTCGTGGCGACACCTGTCGACGATCCGCGGCGAACTGCCACTTCCGGGGCCTGGCCGCCAGCAGACCTGCTCGGCCGTATTCGACATCGATGGGGATGGGATCAACGACTTCGTGATCACCGAGCGCACGATGGCTCCTAGCGTGGTCTGGTACCAGCGCCACGCGAAAGGATGGAGCCGGTATATTCTGGAACCCCTCGCCCTGCGCATTGAGGCTGGCTGCACCAGTTTCGATGTGGATGCCGACGGCGACTTGGACTTCGTAGCTGGAGGAGACGCCAAGAGCAATGAAGTGTGGTGGTGGGAGAATCCCCGGCCAGCTCAGCCCCCGGCCGCAACCTGGCGCCGATACCCAATCAAAAACTGGGGCGCGCCAAAGCATCACGACATGATCTTCGGCGATTTTGATGGAGACAGCCGGGCTGAACTCGCATTTTGGAACCAAGGAGCGCGCGCGCTGTACCTTTGTGACATACCGGCGCACCCTCGCACCAGCACTCCCTGGCCGTGCTCAATCATTTACAGCTACAGCGATGACAGCGAGCCACTCCAGCGCGGAAAGCCAGAACGTTTCAAGTCGGTCAACGAACACGAAGGGTTAGCAGCGGCGGACATCGACCACGATGGCAAGCTAGATATCGTCGGCGGAGGACGATGGTTCCGGCACGTTGAAGGTCGCCGCTTCCAGGAGAATCTGATCGATCCAAGCTACGCGTTCACCCGGGTAGCTGTGGGTGACTTGAAAGCCGGCGGTCGGCCCGAGGTCGTTTTGGTCGTGGGCGACGGCGTCGGCCCTTTGATCTGGTACGAGTGGGTCAGAGGAACCTGGCTTCCTCACGAGCTGGTGGAAGTCGATAGCGGCCACTCGCTCGCAATTGCGGATTTCGACGGCGACGGCGCTCTGGACATTTTCTGCGCGGAGATGCGACTAGACGGGCGGAATCCGCAATCGAAGGTCTACGTCTTCCTCGGCGACGGCAAAGGAAATTTCCGCAAGACGGTCGTGGCTACTGGCTATGATCTCCACGAGTCGCGCGTGGCAGATCTCGATGGGAACGGCACGCTCGATATTCTGGGGAAACCGTACAATTGGGAAACCCCACGCCTGGATATCTGGCTGTCGTTCCGCACCGCTCAAGCGCGGCGCTAGGCATCAGCATAAGCTGCGGTGCCTCCGAAAGACC
>JAUQPO010000164.1 GCA_030550335.1 Acidobacteriota bacterium | reverse complement strand
GCGGCCTATCGCACCCATCCGAGACGGCCCACTCACCCGCAGGCGAGCGCTCCGGTTGGCGTACTTACCAAGGTCGCGCTTTCCATCTACAGTACCCCGACGACTGGCACTTGGCAGAATCTCCCGACCGCTCGTTCGTCACTATCGCTCCGGAAAACGGCTACGTTCGACTAGCCACCGGGGAGACGGCGATCTCAGTAGGTGTGGTAGTAGGTATCACGCCCACCGAAGTCAGCGCTACCGATCTGGATGCGCAGACCCGTAGGTTCATCGGCCGGCTCCAGCAAGCCAATCCGTCACTACGGCCTTCCGGACGGCCTCCCCGCCGTGTCCAACTGTGGGGCAGGGAAGCACTGGTCACTGTACTCGAATCGGCATCGCCCCTTCCAGGTCAACGAGAGACGGATCTTCTGGTCACCGCTTTCCATCCTGCAGGGTTAGTCTACCTGCTCTGCGCTGCGCCTCAGCGCGAATATCCAAATTACCAGCCTACGTTCGAATCCATTTTGCAATCCATAGTATTACCGTAAAAAGCTCATGCAGCAGTTTACCTACGACGCGCTCCTATTCGACCTTGACGGCGTACTGCTCGATTCAGAACCACTCCACTTCGAAGCGTGGCGCCGCGTGCTCGCACCCTGGGGAATCGACCTCGACTGGGATACTTACCGTACCCACTGCATTGGGGTGGCCGACCAGGACATGCTCGAGTTCCTCGCCCAACGTGCCCCCCAACCGGTGAGCGCTTCCAAACTCTGGGAGCAATACCCCGAAAAAAACCGCCTCTTCATCCGGCTGATCCAGGAACGACCACCCGTACCACCCGAGTTGGACCGGGCTCTGGAACGCCTGCACGAACGAGGGTTACCCATGGCTGTGGTGTCGTCGAGCGGTCGCGCCGACGTGCTCGCCGCACTCGAGGCTGCGAAATTGAAGCCCTTCTTCCGACTCATTCTTTGTCGAGAGGATGTGCGGTCGCCTAAGCCCGACCCAGAGCCATACCTTAAAGCTGCAGCGTTGATTGGGGCCAGCCGACCGCTGGTTTTTGAAGACTCCCAAGCGGGACTCGAGAGCGCGCGACGCGCTGGATTTGACGTAATCCAGGTGCGAGAGCCTGCGGACCTGCCACCACTGCTTTGGCGACTGGCCGATCAAGGGTTGGTTCTTTCCCAGCAACCTTGACCCAGACCTCAGAGCGCAGGCTATCGGGCTTGCTGACGGCTTCCGACGGAGAAATGGGGTGCGAAAGTTACCTAGGGGGTACAAATGCCATGGCTACGGGTTTTCGCGGCTTATGCGACGCCCTTAGTTGACATAATATCTGTTATCGGAAGATGGCTCGACTCCAAAGGCCACTACCACGGCTCGGCAACCACCCCCCCAACTCACTTCCCCATCAACCAACTCTCGGAATCTCAAGCGTCAGAAGCCCGCACTGGCTAGGCACCTTCGAGCTGCGTCCTTGGTAGTGCGAACTTCAACGGATTTCCTGCCGGACTGTCAAAAACTGGTTTCTATCGCCGGTACCTCCGGAGGCCGCAGCCCAAGGCTCCGGCACCCGGCGAGCATCTTGGAATACGCTGCCGCGGATCCAGCGCGGCGCCGCGACCTTGGTGTCAACTGGTTGGAACTGCGCGAGGCCTCCGATTCCGAGGGGTCCATGGCGACTTTCGCCTCAGGCTCTGCGGGTGCCGACGGAGGCTACCAGCCGGAGTCCTTCGTTGCACCCCGCGGGTAGCCAAACTGGTTTTTCGCGTCGGCGTTGGGCGGGAGGCAAAGACTCGAGCTAAACCTGTCCCTCAGGCACGTCAGAGCGAAGAAGTCGAACGCCACGAGCCAGGTGGCAGCATAGTAACACCGTTCAGGTAGCAACCCTAAACCAAAAAAGTGGCCCACTGGATTGCCCAGTGGGCCTGGAAGACGGTCGAGGGAGGTCTACCGTCAATAAGCTCCTTTGTACGCTGCGAGGCTACCGGCGTGCGCCTCCGCCTCCGGGATGAATGCGAGGCCCACGCTCATGGTCCGGGGCGCTACTGCGAGCTGGACCTGTACGCTCCCAGTTGGGGCTCAACGTACGCATACGCTCATAGCCCCGCCAATGTTCGCTCGGCCTGGCTTCGCGCGGAGCTGCCGGTTCGCTAAATTCAGGCGACCGGGAGGAGGGCCCCAGACGATAAGAGCGTGGCTGGGGCGTTTGAGCGGGCAACGGAGTGCGGGGCTCCGCCACGTCACCCACTTCCCTCTGCCGGAGGATTGGAGGCCGGATTTCCAGTCGCTGGGCTGGGCGACGGATCTCGGGCCAAGCGCGGTCACCGGGCGCTTCCCTACCGGACAACGACCTCGGTTCTTGAGCAGACCACCGACCGGGTGGGGACGCATCCGGTCGTGTTGGCCAACCCTCATCGCCACGGGGCTCTAGCCTGTATGACCGAGCTGGCGTACGGCCAAAGCGTAACCACTGGGAGGTGGGAGCCTCCGTTGGCGGCGAGGCATCCGCATTGCTGTTTTGCCGGTCGCGCTCCAGTACCGGCTCCCGCGAGGTTGTAGAGGTCATGGGTTCTCCAAATCGGCGCCAACCTGTACCCTGCCTCACTTGTCCTCCCCGCTCCATACGGACGCTCATTGGCTGCTGGGACTGTGGGACAGTGCTGTCCGGGTTACCCTGCGTCGCGCGCTGAGGTTCCTCTACCCTGCGCCAGCCGGATCTGAAGTTCCTGAGTGGGCGCGATTCTGCGGAACCCGAACCGGTTTCCGGTGCGGCTGCGCGCGTGCGCTCCGGCATCTCTGCGAGGCGCACGGCTTGCCTGGGGAGTTCGGGGGGCTCGGCACCGGGCTCGCGCCAGGGGGTACGAGTCACCTGTTCGAGCAAGGCCACCTGCCGGTCAAAGGGCACGCGCTCGATCTGTGGGACCACCCTGCCCCGCCGACCCGTGTCTCCACCTCCGGTCCGCAAGGGAAGTGTTGCAGGTTCAGCCGGATGATCCACATAGCGTAGGGTCTCACGCCGGGGAACCACAGGGAGGGTCCCCCGGATCAAGCGAGCGCGTTGAAAGTCAACTTCGGAGCTCAGGCGAAGAGGTCGAACGCGCCCGGAGGCGAAGTCATTGGCGTCGACGACGGTGATGGCCTCCCGGACGCGGGCGTTGCGGTACGTATTGACCACGTTGATGTTATTGACAATGTGCACGCTCTGGTCGATGTAAACCACGCGTCGACCGTCGGGCCCACGACGCCAGCGGTACCAGGGATGGTATGGTTCCCAGGGAGCCAGTGGGATCCAGCCGATTCGTCCGAAGCCCACACCGAAACCGACGTGAAAACCGCTCCAGGAACTCCAACCGATGAAGGCGACCAGTGCGGGACGCCACGGGTGGTAATGATGTACATGAACAACTCCTGGCCACCACAGCCAACCGTAGGGTGGGTGGTAGAACCATCGGCCCCAGTGGTAGGGAGCCCAACCCCAAGGTTCATAGCTGACCCAAGTCCAGCCGAACCAATCGAGCCAGCACCAGCGGCCATACCGATAAGGCGCCCAAGCAATCGTAACGTGCGGGCTCCAAACCCAACCGTAGGGTGGTACATAAATCCATCGCCCGTAAAGGTCGAGTTCTTCGACACCGTAGATGCCGCGGCCGACGTACCGGTAGGACTGGGCTCGACGCAGCTGTCGGTCCCTTTCCTCGTTCCATCGATCCCACTCGTCGCGAGGCGGAGTACGGGCCCACTGGAACTCTGGTTCACCCACGGGACCGCGGACTATCATCGTTTGACCGCTGCGGAGCCACTCAGAACCCCTAGGGGTGTACACCTCAGCTCGGCCTTCCCGAACAGTGATTTCCGTGAGCTGGTCAGCGCGCGCCTCCATGCGGTACGCCCCGGTGGTAGCAGGCTTGAGGCTCACGTTGGGGCCGACCAGGTCGATCATGGCGTCAGTGGGGCGTAACAGCGTGAGCGTGGCCGTGCCTTGGACCAGCTCCACTACGAAGCGGTCACGTTCTAACTGGGCCAGTCGGACTTCTGTGTTGGAGGCGAGTCGGAGGAACGTCGCGTGGTCGAGTTGAATTTCCGCACGGGAACCACCTCCGGTCAGGACGGAGTCGGCAGCCACCAAAGGAGCATTTATGGCTGCAGCCACCCAGTCGCCGGAGTCACCACGACGAATGGAAACATCGCCCCGGATCAGACTCACGCGAGCAACCCCCGGCCCTGGGTCTTCCTCATTCTCGTAGCCGGCCAGTTGGGATTGGGCGAGCCACAGGCCGGCCACCGTCCACGCGAGGACTCGCATCAATTTCATGGCTCACCTCCGCCACCTTTTCGGGGCAACTCAGGGACCAGATGGATGGACGTCCGGAAGTAGCTGAAAAATGGAGAATAGCCCGACACAGCACCTGCCGGGCGGCTGCTCAGTGGTGGTTGCCTTCGACCAGCGTGCACGTAATCCACCAGGCCCCCGCGCAAGTCTGGTCAGAAGGTAAGAAAACCGGCCGGTGAATCAAGAAACTTTTGACGAATAAGCTATCATGAGCAAAAAGGCCAAGTTGCGGTTGGCCCGGGCCGGCTTCGGGAAGCATCCATTAAGGTAGTGCAGTGCAGCTGTGGGTGGCTATCGGTATTGGTGTCCTGTTGGGGCTATGGATTGGCCGCCACCGACGCCATCTCGCGACATTCTGGTGCGGGTGGCGGGTTCGCCAACGCCGCAAATTGGTAGAAGACGCTCTAAAGGCCCTCCTAGCGGAGACGCTCGACGGGCGAGAACCGAACGGTGCACAGTTGCGAGCTGCCCTAGGAATCTCTGAAGTGCGCTTGTCTGGGCTCCTGGCTGAGATGGCCGAGAGAGGCTTGCTCCAACTAGCGGGCGATAGCATCCGCCTGACCGAGACGGGCCGGCAATGGGCGGCACACGTGCTTAGGGCACATCGCCTGTGGGAGCGGTACTTGGCCGATGAAGCGCGGATGGCGCTTGACGCGGTTCACCCCGCAGCTGACAGGGCTGAACACCGGCTAGACGAGCAGCGGTTGGAGCAGCTCGAGGCCCACTTGGGCTACCCCAGCGTGGACCCGCACGGTGACCTGATCCCTCGCTCGGACGGGACCGTAGACGGGCGAACTGCCTATCAGCTAACCGAATGGGAAATCAATAGGAAAGCCAGAATCGTTCATATCGAAGATGAACCTCCTGGCGCCTTCCGCCAATTGCTCGCCGCCGGCCTCCGCCCCGGTAAGACTATACAGCTCATCGGCCGCTCCGACCAAGAACTGGTGATCCGTGATTCCACAGAAGTCCGCAGCCTCCCTGCCAGCTTGGCGCGAAACGTTCACGTCGAGCCAGCCGAGCAGGTCCCTGAATTGCCCCCGAACGCCATGCCCTTGAGCAGCTTGGCTCGGGGGACGACCGCAAGAATTGTCACTCTTGACTCGGAATTTCAGGGATTTGCGCGCAGGAGGTTACTGGATTTGGGCTTCACACCAGGTGCCCGCGTAGCCGTGGCCTTGGATAACGTGTTCGGTGACCCGCGGGCGTATTTGGTGCGGGGCACGTTGATCGCCCTACGGAGCGATCATGCGAGCCACATCTGGGTGGTGCCCGAGGGCGAGGTATCCGGCGCAGAGAGCCATGGGAAAGGACGCACCACGGGGTAGATAGATACGGAATGACGAAAGGAGTATGGGGTGAAATGGAGCGTTGTGGCGACTGCCAAGCGTGTGGCGGCTCAGAGACAGTTTTCCGGCGTGGTCTGAAAGAACGCGAGCCGGATTACGTAGTGGCTTTGGCTGGCAATCCCAATACAGGGAAGTCTTCCATTTTCAACTGGTTGACTGGTTTACACCAGCATGTGGGCAACTGGCCTGGCAAGACGGTGAGCCGGGCTGAGGGAGGATTTGTGTATCAAGGGCGGGCCTATCGGCTGGTTGACCTGCCGGGCACCTACTCGCTACTTTCCGCTTCCGAGGATGAGGAGGTGGCGCGGAACTATCTGCTGTTTGGGCGGCCGGACGTGGCTGTGGTAGTGGCGGACGCGACAGCTTTAGAGCGGAACTTGAATTTATTCTTTCAAGTCATTGAAATTCTCCCTGATGTGATTTTAGCGGTGAACCTGATGGACGAAGCTCGGCGCAAGGGTCTCCAGGTGGATACCCGGAAATTAGCCCAGCGCCTGGGAGTGCCTGTCGTGGCGACGAGCGCACGGACGGGAGAAGGGCTGATGGAGCTAGTAGACACCATTGATCGTGTGGCGACCGGTGTGTTGCGGCCCCAACCTAAGCGTCCGGACCCAGACCCCGAGTTGGAAAGTGCCGTCAACCGACTCGTCGAGAAAATCCTGCAGTTAGCTCCTGGCTTACCCAACGCCCGCTGGGTGGCTTATCGATTACTTGAGGGGGACTTGAGAATACAGCGGGCGTTGCTGGAGGGCGAGCTTTTGGAACTGGCCCGACGCGAACGTAAGCCAGTGCGAGGCGTCTCCGTGCTCAGCGGGAAAATATGAGCTTCCAGACGCAGCCCACAACTGACCCGGCCGAAGTTCTTGCGCTGGCTACAGAACTACGGCGCAAGCTGCACGGGGGTTTCCGTGACCAGCTCGTCTCCAGCCTTTACCGGCAAGCCGAGGAGATCGCCCGAGAGGTCGTTCATCCGGTCCGGCCGGGAGCTGGGCGCTGGGATGAGCGGGTGGATCGGCTCGTTACCTCGCCCATTTACGGGCTCCCGATCATGCTCGCTTTGCTGGCGTTGATGGTCTGGATCACCGTGGTCGGAGCCAATTATCCGTCAGCGCTCATCGCCCGGTTGCTGTTTTCCGTGGAAGAGGTCGGGGCGAGCGCATTCGACCGCCTGGGGGCACCGTGGTGGATCACTGGTCTAATCTGGCACGGCGTTTATCGCGGCCTGGCCTGGGTGGTGAGTGTGATGTTTCCACCGATGGCCATCTTCTTTCCGCTGTTTACCTTTTTGGAGGATCTGGGTTACGTGCCCCGCGTAGCCTTCAACCTGGACTGGCTGTTCCGCAAGGCTGGCGGACACGGCAAGCAAGCGCTGACCATGGCTATGGGCTTTGGGTGCAACGCTGCAGGAGTGGTCTCTGCGAGGATCATCGATTCGCCCAGGGAGCGGCTGGTCGCTATCCTGACGAACAATTTCGTGCCATGCAATGGGCGTTTCCCTACCCTGATCATGCTCGCTACGGTTTTCGTGGCGGCGTCTTTTTCACCGGCTTTCACTTCCCTCATCGCAGCCGCCACTGTAGTGGGGATCGTGCTGCTCGGCGTGGGATTTACGTTTCTGACCTCCTGGGCTCTGACCCGAACGGTGCTCCGCGGTGCGCCATCCGTGTTTACACTTGAGTTGCCACCTTACCGCCGGCCAGGGCTGCTACGGATTCTATACACGTCGTTTATCGGTCGGACGCTAGCAGTCTTGTTGCGGGCAATGATGACTGCTGCGCCCGCTGGCGCGGTTAGCTGGATCTTGGCCAACATCCAGTGGAACGGGGTGGACCTGGCCCGGCGGCTGGCTGGTGCGCTCGACCCACTCGGCAAGGCGCTCGGCTTGGATGGCGTGATCCTGCTTGCCTACGTTCTAGCGATCCCTGCAAACGAGATCGTGGTCCCGACCATGCTGATGATCTATACCGGCAGCGGCATGATGATCCAGATGGAGGGGTGGGACCAACTGCGGTCTTTGCTGGTGGATCAGCACGGGTGGACACTGCTAACGGCAGTCAACCTGATGCTGTTTGCCTTGCTCCATAACCCCTGCGGAACAACGATCCTGACGATTTGGAAAGAGACCGGAAGCAAGCGATGGGCGGCCGTGGGGGCGCTGTTGCCCCTGGGC
>JAUQPO010000163.1 GCA_030550335.1 Acidobacteriota bacterium | reverse complement strand
TGGGTGTGCGTGGCTACCAAGTTGCGCTTTCGAGGTCGCAGCGATTCCGCCGTCGCGATGTGGGCGACCCCTGGTTGCAAGAGCCCCAGCGCCGGGCAAAGGAGCTACACGCCCGCCTTGTGGGTTTGATCACGGGAGCGCACAGACGGCGCGCTAGTTAAGCACTTGCTGCTTGCCGGGTCTGCAAAATGCGCCGGAAGCCACTCAGACAGCGGCGGATTGCCTCCATAGGTGGCAAGTCTTTGCTCTCGTACTCGATGATGTACCATTCCGTGCCGCCAACTGTTTCGCACAGATCCAAAATGTCGCGCCAGGGAAGCGTCCCCTCGCCGACCACCACGGGTTCATAATTCGCATCACGGTCCTTGACATGGATCGACTGCGTGCGGCCGGCAAACATACGTATGTAAGGTCGTGGGTCCCAATGTTCTTTGAGCATGTTGCCGACGTCGATTTGATGGAGCACGCGGGAGCTAGTGTTTTTGAAAAAGATTTCCCACGGGATTTGCCCCTCCACCGGCCGGAAATCGCCTGGGTGGTTGTGATAACCAAGCCGGAAGCCGTGCTCCGCGAGTTTCGCAGCCCGTTCTTCCACACGCTTGGCGAGGTCGATCCATCCGGCCACGGTTTTTTGAGGCGGTAAGGAGGCGATGATCAGGACCGAGTTACCTATGGTCCGGTGGTAGTCCAGCGTCCGTGGAAGCTCGTCGTCCTCGATCACCTTGAGGTTGATGTGCGAGCTACAGCACTTTAGTCCTGAAGCATCGAGGGCCTTGCGAACCCGATCGGCTGTCAGCTTTTCCCAGTTGTAATAGTGAGCGAGCTCGATCCCTTCGTAGCCCATCTTGGCGATCTCAGCCAGGGTCTTTTCCGGCTCCTGGCCGAGGAGCTCGCGAACCGACCAGCTTTCCACTGCAACGGGGATCCGCCGGGAACGGCGGGTTCGTTGCAGACCACCGGCGTAGGATGGCAGGGCCAATCCCGAACTGAGTAGCAGCCCGAATTCTCTCCTGGAGTAACGCATAGCTCCACCTATATCACGCTGGAGGGTGCGTCGAACTGGGCTTGGCGTTTCCGCTTGAGCACCGCTTCCCGGGTCAGCCGCAACGTTAGCAAGAGCGAGTTCCTCGACAGGCGGTTCACCACAGGCGTGACAATCCAACTTAACGCAGCAGGAATTTCGCGGCTCAGCACCAGTGCTTCCAGCTCACCGTACACTCCTTCAGGGGTTTCCTGGTACTTGGAGATGCTGTAAAGCCGCCACATATAGCCGGTGCCTGTGTCCGGCGGGAGTAGCCGCTCGTTCGGCCCTCCCACATTGCGGATCTCTTGGATTCGCAGGCTCCGTGCTACCCCGTAACGGCGTTGAGCATCCAGAACGTACTCGCGTGATTCGTACTCCGCCTCCACAGCAGCGGTCACCCACAAGACCCGCTTGACCCAGCGCATCTGGAACCGGAAATAGGAGCTATCGCGGCGTTCGATCAGTCTTGAATCCGCCACCACACCGCTGGCCTTGTAATGTTCCTTGTAGTTGTCGTAGTCGTGGATCACGGCGAGCACATCTTCGAGTTTCACACCGGGAATTAACACTGCCCCCACCCAGTGGTGAATCAGACCGTGGGGAACGTGCCGGACCGGTCTGCCCTCCCAAGGAGCGACCAGGATCTCTCCGGCACCCACACGGTTGCGCCGTTCCGGTTGTTCATCGAGCCAGAGGAAACGCCCAGGGTTTTGGTGGTAGGACTTCAGGCGCGACTCGGTCAGAGCGAGGTATTCTTGCCAGGCTTGAAGAGTTTCAGGTTGTAGCTGGGCCGGGTAGGCGCCAAGGCAGGAACCTAAGCCGACCAGGAGTACCCATGTTAGGTTGGCTTTCCGTCGGTTGGGGCAAGGACACCGGTGGAATCGCTGGTGAGATTGGGACATTTGGCTGTCATTGTACGGCTGTGCGTGGCCAAGGATAGTTCGGGATACGACTGCGACGCGGAGCTAGCGGGTGACGCACCACGGCTTGCCTTTCCCGCTGCCCGACCAGCCGTCGGTCCATTAGGCGACAGGGGCCGACCCAAAACTAACCAGGCCATCGCCCACCATTCGGTCCGCCATCGCCGTATACGAACTGGGCGGCGCACTCCACGAGGCCCGCGCGTCAGCCGAGTGTCCGCGTCATTGAGCCAAACGCAATATCTCCGAGGCCACGCGTGCGAATGCCAGGTTCAACTGCGTCTTGTCGGGAGCGAACACGTACAATCCCGGCGGCTCCGTGGGGTCGTAGATCGGGCTCGCTGGGTCATTCGAAATCCGGCGCATTAATACCTCGTCCGGGGGATCGGCACCCGTAGGGTCACCGAGCCCGATGGTATAGATGATGGGATTGATGTGGTCGTCGTCGCGGATCCGCTGTGCGGCGTTGTCCACGGCGTTGCGGGACGCTTTCCCTACGGACGAGGGTGTGTCTGGGCGGATCTTGCCTGCGTACGGGCCGGAGGGGAACACCTCTACCGGTGTGTATCCCCGCGTAGGGTTCCCGTACAAATCGTAATCGGGGATGTAGGCGATATCGCGTCGGACATAGGCGACGGAGCTAGCGAAGCGGCACCCGTTGTGGTCGGCGATGGCGGTTTCGTTAGGCTGATTGATCGAGATGGCTGTGGTGTTGAAAATCCCGTACGTGTAGCCTCGGCTAGCCGTGGCGTTGCCTACAGCGGCGATGGCGCCCACCTTGTTTGCCGGGCTCCAGTAGGGATTCCAATTGGGTGGGCCGTAAGTGCTGGAGCTTTGTCCTGGTCTGCGGTCATAGCGATCGCCGTCGGCGTCCAGGCAGGGACTGGGTTCCATTGAGTACAGCGTCGAAGTGGAGGTGTACCCGTCGGCTCCATACCCGTAGCGGGTGTCGGTCTTGGTTTTGATCGGGAAGGAGGCTGTGATCCCATTGGGTAGGCCATCCGTGAACAGTACGATCAGGTTCAACGCTCCCGGCTCATTAATCGCCACTAGCTGCTGGTAAGCCTGCCACAGCGCCTGAGCCATGCCCGTTCCTCCCGAACAGGTGATCTGGCTGATGACTTGCTCCAGACTGGGAGAGCTCGTCTTGAAATTTTGCTGGGGAGGGTAGGCAAGTAAGTACGTCACTCCGTAGGTGATTAATCCGAGCCGGTCTCGCCCGTTGGCAAACTGGCTGACGAATTGGCGAGCTGCAGCTTTCATGGGTTCGCACGCTCCCGAGTTGGCCATGGATCCAGAACGATCCAGCACCAGCATCACGTTCACGTCCCGGCGAGAGGCTTGTCCACGGGCTCTGACCGTGACCATCCCGAAACCGAGCAAGCGCATGAAATAGCTCGGCGCATCCACTGCCGCCTCAACAGTGACCGTGCGCGTACGGTAAGCGGTTTCGGCTACCTGGATCGAGACGCGCTTGTTACGGCTGCCCAGGTAGCCATCGGGGAAATTCGCGTGGAAGAAAGCCCGCGCTCGGTTCACCGCGCTGGCTTCCTGCTCAGCCAGAGTCAAGCCCACGCTGAGAGACCGGCCAGCAGCTAGAGCGGCGGCGTCAGCAGCAGCCGAAAGTTTAGCCCGAATGGCGTACAAGATCCCAGCGTCGATTGCCAAACCAACGGTGGGGATGACCAGAACAAGCGAGAGGGTGAACACTAGTAACGCTACGCCACGCTGTTGGAGATTGTCGGGCATTGCAGGCTGCACTGGAGCTAACCTCCCTAAAAGATCGTCCGGGCATACACTCCCGTCTGATCTAGAAACCCGGGAAATCTCAGCCACGGCGCTTCGAAGTAGGCTTCCGAGACGTAGGCCAGTTCACCTGGTTCCAGGCGGAGGATAGCGTCGAAGTTTACGGCGCGTGCGGAGGGTTCCCTACAGGTAATTGGTCACGTTACCTTGGGCGTCGAGGAGTGAGGGGTTGGGTTCCCCAAGAGCGCTGGGCCGCAGGTTCGCATTGCCGATCACGATGCGTTGCAGAATGACTGGAAAGTTGTAGTTTGTGCATTCAGCCAGTGAGAGGCCTGCTCCAGCACATTCCTCTGGGCCCACCTTCATCACCTTACTGAGGATGACCTTCCCGTATCCCCCTGTTCGGGACATCCCTAGTCCCCTTGCTAGCCG
Source organism: Acidobacteriota bacterium (assembly GCA_030550335.1). GTDB lineage: Bacteria > Acidobacteriota > Terriglobia > Bryobacterales > Bryobacteraceae > JAUQPO01. The sequence continues at coordinate 3,724 of JAUQPO010000163.1, read as the reverse complement.
GACGATCAACTCCTGGTTGGCTGGTAGAGAGAAATCCACGTAGCGTGCGTACATATGGCCCGCATCGCGGCTGACCTGTGTGACCTGAATCGCCCGGACCAACAGATGGCCCACAGTAACGGTGCCGACGAGCAACGGTATAGAGACCGTGCTGACTAAGGCGAACTCGATGATTGCATTCCCAGTTCGCCCGTCGAACCGCGCCCGCTTCCTCATGACCCTCATGGCCTTCACCTTGGGGGTGGATTCCTACCGCCTGGCAAACCTTCCATGCGGTCCGATGCCCAAGCATGGATTTCAATCACCCCTCCGCTCCGCAGCAGGGGGACCAGCCACCGCCACTGGTACCCTTCCACAGAAACCTCAATTACATTTCCGGGAGAGTTTTCTGGCACTTCTTCGAGATGGACTGGGTCATAGTAGCGGACATGGATAAGTTCGTCGCGGCCGTTCAGCAAACCCAAGGCATGCTTCTGCACAATCTGCTTGATGGAGGCATCGTGACCCAGACCGGGGAGGGTTTCGTACGTCACCGCGTATCGGACGCCTTCCCGCACCGCGTGCTGGAGAGTCGCTCGGACAAAAATGGCTAATGCAAAGTCGATGGTCGCCAGCAAAACCGCTAGCAAAGGGACCAGAATGAGCGCGGTTTCAATCAGCGTATTGCCCGAGCGTGTAACAGGTTTGGCGGCTGTGTTCATTTCCAGCGGCGCCCAGCGCCTACTTGCAGCTCATCCCGTCTTGAACATTTCGGTTCAAAGGGCGTGTGGGTGAGTCGGTCGAATCACCGGAAAACGACCGGGGCTTTGACGTAGCGACCCATGTGCCTCGAGCATCGAGCAGCGCTGGGACAGTTAGATTTTCCTTGGGAGAGCTACGCTGTAGAGAAAGCCCCTCTGCATTCCGGTTCCCCATCCCCACCGGCCGGGGGCCTCGTCGCTGTCGACGACGGGCCCCAGCGCGTGATGTAGCTGGGGCGTCGTTGGTTCACCGTTCTGCCCCATGTGCCGGTTGCAAGGCGAAGTGGTCGTCGTTTTCCCGTCGGCTGGGTTGGCGGCCGCGTCTGAGGCCTACATCAGCGGTTCAACCAGTAGAAGGTCGGTATTGGATGGGTCGACGCGCACGCACAGCAGGGACCGCTCATCTGGCGACAGCGAGAACGGGCCGCTGCCTAAGGGCAGCAGTGGCTCCGGGTAGTGCAGCAACACCGTTTGCTTCTGGGTGCGGAAGTCATAAAACGCCAGCACCTGGGCGTCGAAAGATCCGCCTGCCACGGTTAGGTAGAGCACGCCGTGCCGGGCTACAGCCCAGCAGCTGCCGCAGTCCGGAATCAGCCCATCCAGCACTCGCTCCGGTTGCCCTCCCGTCACTGGGACCCGCCATAGCACGGTGTCGGCGGGTTGTCGGATGAAATAGATATGGCGGCCATCGGGCGACAGCCCTAACGAGAGCGCCTTACCGTGGGCAACAACCTGTATGCCCCCACCGTGCACCGGCACGCGGATCAGCCGATCGGCACCACCTGCCAGCACCCAGCGCCCGTCAGCAGAAAAAACAGGGTGGAAACCTCGGACCCCCAGTGAACGAATCTCCCATTGGCTGCGAGCGTGCTCGCGAGCGATATAAATTTCGCCGGTGCGGGCGTCGTTAAAAACGATCGCGTGGCCATCGGGTGCCCAACGGCCTACCGAGGGCTCTATACCTCGGGGCGTGATGCTCAGCGAGTCCGATCCGTCGGCTCGAGCAACCCAGAGCTGTGGCCAGCCAGACCGGTCCGAGCGGAAGCAGATGCGGTCACCCTGTGGTGAGTACTGGGGAGAGGCTTCGTCCGCGGTAGAAGGGGCGACTTCTTTCCAAGATTTTGTCTGCAGGTCGAGCTGCCAGATGTTGCGATCATACTGCAGTGCGGAGTAGACTAGGCGCGGTCGCTGGCGGGCTACAGCAAGCTGGAGCGGATAAGTGCCATAAACGCCCGTAGGCGACCAGCTCCAACCTTTACCCCGGGCGGCCGGCTGGAGCTTCCAAATCCGAAACTCGCCTCCTCGGTTCGAGGCTACAAGCAGGCCCCCACCATCAGGAAGCCAATCCAAATCCGAAATTTGGCACCCGTCGTAGGTCACGCGATCGACCAGCCCAGTTGCCAGGTCCTGCACGTACACATCCTGCACTGTTCGATTCACAGCGCGGATGAAGGCTACTTTTCGCCCATCGACGGAAAACCTGGGGTTGACATCCCCGGCAATATCGCCTTCGGGAGCGGTCTGCGTGCGTTTTGCTCCGGTCTGCACGTCGATGAGGTGCAACTTCAGCGGTTGTGGAGCAGCTTCGGGATGGGAGACTATCAAGTGGCGACCGTCCGGCGACCAGTCCAGCAACCGCCGAGGAAAGCCGTACCGAGGTACAGCAAAGCGTGTTAGGACGCGCCCACGTTTATTTTCCAGAGAAACGACTACGACTTCGGTCGCCGCAGTGCCAATCTTCAGAAAGGCCAGCGCCTGGCCGTCCGGTGACCATGCAGGACTTCGGTAGTGACCGGGCTGGGTGGTGAGCTGCCACGGTGGCCGGCCCGGCTCCACCACCCAAATCTGAGGCGATGCACTCGCGTTGGCCTGCCAAAGGAAGGCCACACGGCGCCCGTCGCGGGAGATGGCTGGTTCGACTTCCTGACCGGGTAGCCGAGTGAGCGGCGTGACGTGGAAAGTGGGGGGACTGCCCCACGGGCCTCTGAGACCGACCAGTAAGGCTAGGCCGGCCATCACGATCCCGGCCCCCCACAGCAAAAGCATCGGCCAGCGTTTGAGCACCACTCGGCTGGGGGCCGAGGTCTGGATCCGCGCGCTCTGCTCGTCGACTTTGACCGGGCCGGCTAGCCGGTACCCGCGCCCGGCAAACGTTTCGATATAGGCAGGACTGCCCTTCGGAGCGGCCAGCGCTTTACGGATCAGTGCAATATTCTGAGCTACGTTGGCTTCCTCCACCGCCCGGCCGGCCCAAACCCGCTGAAGGATTTCTTCCTTGGTGACCACCTGTCCCGAATTCTCGGCCAGCAAGGCTAAAATCTCTACGGCCTTCCGACCCAGCCGCACCGGCGCTCCGTCACGCAATAACACCTTAGCGACCGGGTCAAGTGTGTAAGGCCCAAATTGGTAGACCTTGCGCTGGCTCATCCCCCGCTCCCACCGCCATTGGCTCAAGAGCCGAGCTGGCAGTGTAAACGCTATGGGTCCAGCCCGCTCCGTAAGTGCACGGTTCTGCCTTTATTATCTAGCGCCCATCAGAGACCAGCGGCGGAGCCCGGCCGTGCTCCCAGCTCCTTGAGTGGCGGGTCCACCTTGCCTGAAGCTTTCCAGCCCCGACTTTGAACGGTAGGCTCCAGCCCGCGTGGGACATTAGACCCCACACAACGGAGCCTCTTGGTATGCCGGATTCGATCGCTCCAGTCCCCCGTATAACCGGGCGGACCTGTACCGGACTCCAGCTGGTTGTTCCCTGGTGCAACAAAGCGGGCCATTGGCACTTGTTCCAAGGGGGTGGGTGACAGTGGCTGCGAGATGGGCGGGGTAAGGGCGGGAGCGGGTCGAACCGAGCCGGGTGGCTGAGAACGGTCCCTTGAAGTGAAAGTAAAAACTCCGGGGGCGCCAGCACACCCTCCCGACGGAGGGGGCCGAGGGCCTCATGCGGGTTGGAACACCGCTCTCCGAGGGCGGCAGTGCGAGCAGCTTGT
>JAUQPO010000162.1 GCA_030550335.1 Acidobacteriota bacterium | reverse complement strand
TCTCCACCAACCCCAGCGCTACCAGTACCTCGAGTACCTCTCGCAGTGGTTCCGCACAGGCGCCTAACCGCTCGGCGAGCTCTTCCGGCCCTCGGGCTTCGTCCAACCACCCGAAGACGTCTAGCTCCAGCGCCAACCCTAACACCTGCGCAGCTAAGCCTCCAGTCGCTAACCGCATCAACTGATCCGGCGGAGGAGCAGCAACAAAGCGTTCTTGAGGTTGCCTCCGCAGCTCCCGCTCCGCCAAAACCAGTTTTTCCCGCATTCCTACGACCTTGCCAATCACTAGCGTCGCCGGCGGCCGAACACCCGATTGTTGAACCTTCTCCGCTATGTCGCTTACCGTTCCTACCACCACCTTTTCCTCGGGCCAGAACGCCATCTGAACCATGGCCGCCGGCGTAGCAGGGTCCAGCCCATGCTCGATCAGCTTGCGAACAATCGTGTCAATGTTGGTGACACTCATCAGGAAAATCAACGTGTCGATCTGTGCAAGGGCTCCCCACGGAATCCGCTCTCCTTCTCGACTCGCCTCGTGCCCGGTCACCACCGCCACCGACGACGCTACGTCCCGGTGGGTCACCGCGATCCCCGCACTCAATGGCGCGGCGAACGCTGAGGTGACTCCAGGCACCACTTCGAAGGGAATGCCATGGTCGGCTAGGTACTCCGCCTCCTCTCCCCCACGGCCGAACACGTACGGGTCGCCGCCCTTCAAGCGGACCACCACCTTGCCCTCCCGTGCCTTCCGCACCAGCAGCTCATTGATCTCTTGCTGCCGCGATTCATGCCGCCCTAAGGGCTTGCCCATGTATATGCGCTCGGCCGACGGTTTGGCTAGCGCCAATACCTCCTCCTGGATCAGCCGGTCGTAAATGACAACATCGGCCCGGCGTAGCAACTCCGCAGCCTTCAGCGTCAGCAACTCGGGATGCCCAGGACCTGCCCCGACAATGTACACTTTGCCGGGCCGAACGGGTTGGTCTTCGTGACGGTCCTGCACGGCAGGCGTGGATTCCAGTGTGATACCCCCAGCTTCCACCCTCTTGTGTAGCACGCTGCATCCTGCACCTTCAACACGCTCCAAGTTCTCCACTGCTTCCGGTGCCCCGAGCCTCCCACAAGCCGTGCTCTTCCAGTGCACCTCCTTTGCGGCTTCTCACACCTTGTGATAGCTTTGTACACGTCATGCGCCTCAAGCGCACTAAAGCCCTCACAACCCTTGGGATCTTGGTCGCTTTTTGTGCCTGCCCCCGTAAGGGCCAGCAAACCACCCCTACGCGGGAGCTCAGCTTCGCCACCTTGCAAGACAAGATCAAAGGAGGTTGGGCCGGGCAGATCATCGGTGTAAGCTATGGCGCCCCCACCGAGTTTCGCTATCGCGGCCAAATCATTCCTGAAGATCAGCTCCCCCCGTGGGAACCCGACAGAGTTCGCAATGCCCTCAACCAGGACGACATCTATGTTGACATCACCTTTGCTGATGTCTTGAACAAGGTCGGTTTGGACGCTACAACCGAGGATTTTGCGGAGATGTTCAAAAACTCCCAGTACCGCCTCTGGCACGCCAATCTAGTGGGCCGCAGAAATCTTCGCCGCGGAATCCCTCCTCACGAAGCGGGCCATCCACGTCATAACATCCACGCCAATGACATCGACTTTCAAATCGAGGCGGACTTTATAGGCCTTATGAGTCCTGGCATGCCTCAGAGTGCTATCGACTACTGCTCGCGCGTCGGCCGCATCATGAATTACGGCGACGGGATCTACGGAGGCATGTTCATCTCCTGCATGTACGCCACAGCCTTCTTCGAGTCCGACCCACGCAAGATCGTCCAAGCCGGGCTCGCCTGCTTACCGCCACAGAGTGCTTACGCCCAGGTCATTTCCGATGTGCTTACCTGGTCCCAACAGTACCCCAATGATTGGACTCAAGTCTGGAAACTCCTCCAACAAAAGTGGGACAAAGATGACCCTTGCCCCAGCGGGGCCCTGGACCCCTTCAACATCGATGCCAAGCTCAATGGAGCCTATGTCGCCCTCGGCCTCCTGTATGGCCAGGGTGACTTCCTCCGTACCCTGCAAATCGCCACCCAAGCCGGCCAGGATTCCGACTGCAACCCCGCCAGCGCCGGGGGAATTCTGGGCGTTGTGCTCGGCTATAGCCGGATCCCGGACGTCTTCAAACAGAGCCTGCCAGCGATCGAAAACGAGAAATTCGCCTTCACTGCCCACTCCTTCCGCTCGATTGTCGAAAGCACGGTCCAGAGAGCCATAGAACTCGTCCAGCGCAACGGTGGCCAATTCCTCGGCGATCGGCTCTTGATCCGCATGCAGCAACCAACCCCTCCCCCACACCAGGGTTGGAATGATTACGGTGCCCCTGTCGAACGCATTCCCGTCACAGACCCTAGATGGACCTGGAAAGGCCGTTGGGAAGACTACCGAGATCCTTCCGGCAAACCGCGCCCCGATTTCCGCCGAGCCTACATCAAGGGTGCGGAAGCCACGATCACCTTCAAAGGCACGGGCTTCGTCTTGGTCGGGGCTTACCTGCCCTCAGGTGGCCTAGCAGATATCTACCTCGACAATGGCTCTCCGGTCACCATAGATGCTTACCTCGAAGACGCGGAGACGCGGCTCGTGGAATCTCTCTATCACCGCTTTGACCTGCCAGACGGAGAACATACCCTCCGGATCGTGACTCGAGGTGAACCGTACCCGGGCTCGAAAGGGCAGGACGTTCTCATTCACGGACTCATCGTTTTCCGGCGCTAGTAAGCCTTTAACACCGCGCCAGCGCTTCCTCAGCAATACCACTGGGCCTGTAGCCTCACTGCTGTTCGCGTCCCAACATTGAATCGCGAATGCTTGCGCGAAGGCGGCGAACTAGTATACTTTCTGCACGCAGGAGGTCCCCCAACGATGCACCTTCCAAGGCTCCACCAGTTCGCCATCGGCTTGCTGGTTTTCGCAAACGGTTTCGCCCAGGCCACTCCCCCACCGGATCTCGTTCTCTACAACGGCAAGATCATCACGGTCGATCCGCAATTTTCCATCGTGCAAGCACTCGCCGTCCGCGGTGATCGCATCGCCGCCACAGGCACCAACGAGGCCGTGCTGAAGCTCGCCGGACCGAAAACCCAACGCATCGACCTGAAAGGCAAAACCGTGCTCCCCGGCCTCATCGACTCCCACCTGCACGCACCTGCCGCCGCCATCTTCGAATTCGACCACCCGGTCCCAGATATGGAAACCATCCAAGACGTCCTGAACTACATCAAATCCCGCGCAAGTGTCCTGCCCGAAGGTCAGTGGATCTATGTCTCCCAGGTCTTCATCACACGATTAAAGGAGCAGCGTTACCCCACCCGGGAAGAACTCGATCGCGCCGCTCCTCGCCACCCTGTGGTTTTCCGGACTGGCCCTGACGCCGCCCTGAACTCACTCGCCCTCAAGCTCAGCGGCATCGACCGAAATTTCCAGGTCACCGACGGCAAACCCTGCCTGGTCGAACGGGACGCCAATGGCGAACCCACCGGAATCCTCCGCTCTTGTGCGCGCTTCATCAAATATCAGCCCAGCGGCCGCCAACCTACCTTCCAGGACCGCCTCGAGCGCCTCAGAATGCTGCTCGCCGATTACAATTCCGTAGGCATCACGAGTATCGTCGAAGGCGACGCCCACGACGATGAATTCGAGCTTTACCGGCGACTCTACGAATCCGGCCAGCTTACCTGCCGCGTCTTCGTGGCCCTCGACGTAGACGCCCAGCTCCCAATGAGCCAGATCGAAGACCGTATCCGCAAAGCCGCCCAGAACCCGTACCACAAGTACAACAACATGCTTTGGCTGCGAGGGATCAAGTCCTACCTGGATGGCGGCATGCTCACCGGCAGTGCTTACATGCTCCAGCCTTGGGGAGTCAGCAAGCTCTATGGCATCACCGACCCGAATTATCGCGGCATGCTCTTCATCGCTCCAGACAAGCTCTACCAGATCATGAAAGCCGCCCTGGCAAATGACTTCCAGTTCACCGCCCACTCCGTCGGCGATGGAGCCGTGACCGCCTTCCTCGATGCAGCCGAGCGCATCGACAAAAACGACTTCCGTGTGCGCGACAAGCGCCCCTGCATCACCCATGCCAACTTCCATACACCAGACACCATCAAGCGCATGGCCCAGCTCGGCGTGGTCGCCAATATGCAGCCCGCTTGGCTTTACCTGGACGCCCGCACTTTACTGGCCCACTTCGGCTGGGACCGTCTTACCTGGTTCCAACCTTATAAAAGTTTGTTCGAAGCCGGTGCCGTCGTGGGCGGTGGTTCCGACCACATGCTCAAAATCGGTAGCTTCCGCTCCATCAACCCTTACAACCCCTTCCTCGGCATGTGGGTAGCCATCACCCGCAAAGGCCGCTGGCTCGACCAGCCCCTCCACCCCGAACAGGCTTTGACCCGTGAGCAGGCAATCCGTTTCTACACCATCAACAACGCATTCCTTACCTTCGAAGAAAAGCTAAAAGGATCGCTAGAGCCGGGCAAGCTGGCTGACTTCATCGTCATCGACCGTGACATACTCACCTGCCCGGTCGATGACATCCCAAAAACGCAGGTCCTGGCCACTTACCTTGGCGGCAAGCCTGTCTACGAAAAGCCCGGTTGGCAGAATTGAATCCAGTGGACAGCTAATGCTTAATCAGAGCGGCCGGATCTTGATGTTGCGGAACCAAACCACGTCATTGTGATGCTGGAGCGCAATCGGAGCCGGCCGGCGGTGGTGGATCAATAACGCTCCCACTGCCGAGTCCTCGCCCCAACGCGCCGCAACTTTCTTGCGGATTTCTTCGGAATCCAATCGCGCCTCGAGAATCTTCACCCCGTTCAACCAGTGTTCCACTTGCTCGCCCCGCAACACGATCCGCGAGCGATTGAACCGGGCCACGTCACACTCCACTGGCTGCTGGGGCGCTAACAGAGAATAGATCGCACCCGTGCGCCGGTCCGGCCCCCGCCGCGCATCTGGGTGCCCCTCGTCAATCAGTTGGTACTCAAACCCAATCACGTACACTTCCGCACGGTGATTCGGCTCGATCTTCCCGCGCCCACTCTTCCGTTCCCTCAGCTCGTACTCCACCAGGTCCTCAAACCGTCGAGCTTGGGGATTCAATTTGCCTTCTTCCAAAACCACCTGATCCTGAACCAGGTATTTGACGCCACTATTGCCTCGCGCCGAAAGCTTCCACTCGAATTCCAACTCGAAATCTCCAAATTTCTCCTCGCTGATCAGGTCTTCCCGAATGCGCGGGTTTGGCAAGGTCCTCAAGCACCCGTCCTCCACTGTCCAGCCGTCTCCTGGTGGTTGCATCTGACGAGGATCATGCCAGCCACGCATCGTACGCCCATCGAACAGTAGTTTCCAGCCCGCTGCTTTCTCCCGCTCGGTGAGCGTGTTCGGCTGTTGGATCTCGGAGCTCGCACCACCTGCCAAAGTCCCAAGCGCCCACAGAACCACAGCACTTCCCACAACGAAGATCCAAGTCCATCGCTCCTTCATATTCGCTCAAACCTCAAATATGGCCGTACAATTTCCCAACAGGACTCAATCTCTTCAATCGCCGCAGCGTCTAAATGAATCGACCGCAGTCGCGAGGCCACCGCTTTAGTTACCCCGCGCTTTCTCAACAGATACTCTCTTGCCCCCGGAATCTGTTCCTCGCAGTTCAGCATGAGCAAAACCTTTCCGAACACTTCACGAGCTTCCCCATGCCGTCCCGCCTGATAGGCCTCCCACACCCTCACGTAAAGATCTGCATATGCCGCACCGGGCATCGTCCCGTCCATACCTAGGCGCAGCTCATACAATAGTGCACGGCCGCCGCGCCCACTGAAGATCGCTCGAATCCACGGCCGGTACTGCGCAAGTTGCTTCATCCGCTCGATGACAGACCCATACTCCTCCTTCACATACCCTAGATTCGGGTGCTTGCGCGCCAGCCCCACTAAAAGCTCGACCGTAGGTTCGACGCCCCGCGCACCGCCCGTCGTCTGGATGAATATCGGCCGCTCGGTAACCCGAGCCAGGGTCTCATAGTATCGCTCGAAATCCTCTGTCGAGCGAGCTACCGTTGGCGGGATGGCAATCATCGCATCCGGCCCCAGCTTCTCCGCATGCCTGGCATACCCCACGGCTCCCTCAACCGTCGCATCCTGTACCCCAAGCACCAGCGCTGCCCGGCAGTTCCTTGCTACCCGTGCAATGATCTCCATCCCACGAAGCCGCTCCTCCCGGCTCAGCTTGTGATACTCGCTGGCCAGCTGCGGCCACACCATCCCGTGGACCCCACAGCGCTCCAGAAACGCTACCTCCTTCTCCAAAGCCTCCCAGTCAATCTCATACGACTCCGTGTAAGGTGTGCTCATGATCGGGAAAATGCCACGAAAAACCCGCTGCCCAGCTGACCCCGCTTGCCCCCTAAGCAGCGCCGCACCAACCACGCCTAGCCAACCCCGCCGACTCAAAAACTTGCCCGCCGCGCCCATAGCGATCTATCCTATCAGCTGACTCCTAACGTGCTGCGCAGGAGCTTTCTCCTCTGGTGCACCGCCGGATTACCAGCCCTCAAGCTCGACCCGGGGGCTTCCAGACCGGCCGGTCGTAGCCTGCTCCTGGTCACGGTCATCAACAAGCGCAGCTTAAAGCCACTCACCGGCCTCCAACCAGCCGATTTCATCGTTCGCGCCGGCGGCCGTGATTACCCCGTTCTCTCCGCGCTTGAGGTGCGTGAACCCATCGACGTGCTGCTCGTCATCGACGCAAGCATGGTCGGTGAAATGACCGCCTCACTAGCTCCTCAGCTTGTCACCCAGCTCGCTGAAAAAGAACAGATGGCGATCATCGCTTACGACACCTCCGCTGACTTGATCCAGGACTTCACTTCCACCTCCGACCGCCTCCGTGCCGCCCTCGCCCAAATCCGTTTCGGCAACAACCCCCGCTTGCTCGATGCTCTCTACGCCGCCATTTCTGAAGGCTTCCGCGGGGCCACCTACCGCCGCGTCCTGCTGTTGCTCACCTCCGGCGCCATTGGTCCCAACCGTGTCTCCCCTGCCGAGGTCATTCGTCTCGCTCGTCAACACTCCGTATCCATCTATTGCCTTTACACCTTCGGATCAAGCAGCCGCGACTTGGAGCAACTTTCCACCGCAACAGGCGGCGTCGCCATCAACCTCCGAAACCTCTCCAAACGCACACCGGATCCCGCTCGCCACATCTTCGAGATCCTTCGCCACCACTACCGCATCGAGATCCCACCACTTTCCTTGCTTGCTGAAGACGTCACCGTGACCCTGCGCCGACCTGACCGGAAGGATTACCTTTGCTCTGTCCTGCCCCTTGATTAGCCAACCGCCTCCCGCCCCTCCGCCGCCCCGAACAGCGCTTCCCCCTCGCTCCGGGCAATCACCGTCGCACAAACCAGGTCCCCCAAAACATTCACACTCGTTCGGAACATGTCCAGTAGCCGATCTACACCCAACACCATCGCAATCCCCGATTCTACCCGCGACCCCAATCCCACCGACTGCAACACCACGATCAGCGTGATTAACCCCGCACTCGGCACACCCGCAGCCCCAATTGAAGCCAGCGTGGCCGTCAACAGGATCGTCAGATGCGTTGTCCAGTCCAGCGAGAACCCATAAACCTGTGCGATGAACAGCGTGGCTACGGCTTGATAAAGCGCCGTCCCATCCATATTGATGGTCGCCCCTAACGGCAACACGAACCGGCTCACCGCTCGCGAGATCCCAAGCTTCTTCTCTGCCGTCTCCAGCGTCAACGGAAGCGTTGCGTTCGATGA
>JAUQPO010000161.1 GCA_030550335.1 Acidobacteriota bacterium | reverse complement strand
CCAGCCAGTCCACGTAGCGATGCTGGGCTATCTGGCGGAGGCCAACCGCTACAGCGATCACCCAGTGGCGGTTGCGGAGTTCCTGGGCTTGACCAAAGGAACGGTTTCTCAATCGTTAATCCGACTTGAACAACTAGGCTACCTGGAGAAAGTTCGCGACGAAAGGGACGCGCGCAAGACCCACCTCCGCTTAACGCGAAAGGCCAGGAGGCTACTGGAGCGAGTGCAGCCGCCAGCACTATTCCTGAAAGCCTTCGGCGAGATGCCCGCACGAGAACGGGACCAACTGGTCGCGGGGCTAGAAGAACTTTTGCGTCACATGCAACGGCTGCACGGCCTGCGCACGTTCGGTGTGTGCCGGACCTGTCGCTTTTTCCGGCAGGAGGATCGCCTGGCGCGGTGTGGCCTTACCGGTGAGGCACTGAGCGTGGTGGATTCGGAGCGCATTTGCCGTGATCACCAGCCGGGATAAAAGCGAGGAAAAGGCCACACCAGGGTCACGTCGTAGCTCTAGGTGAAGGTATAAAGGCGTTCCCAGCCAAACCCAGGCTCGCTGAACGGCTGCGTGTAGATCCCCTCTGGCCCTCGACTGATGCAGTTGTCCTCTTCGTACTGACGATACACCACCTCCGGACCCCCCGGCGCTGGCATGAAAAGTTCTGCCCACGGAGCGTTCGGGGTGGCCGCGATGAAATGAATCGCATCACGCGTGCCACCAGCATGTGGGATCACTGGGATGTCGTAGCTGGCCGCGAGTGCTGCGATGCGGCGTAGTTCAGTCAAACCGCCACACCAGTGTATGTCTGGCTGCCAGATCTCGGCAGCGTCGTGCTCGAGCAGCAGGCGAAACCCGTAGCGTGTGTACTCATGCTCGCCGGTCGCCAGGCGGGTCGACGTGATCAGGCGCCGCAATCTGCCCATGCCGGCGTAGTCATCCGGCGGGAGGACTTCCTCCATCCAGTAGACCCGATAAGGCTCCACCAGTTCAGCCATCTCTAGCGTGTAGCGCTCGTTCCAGGCCATCCAGCAATCGAGCATGATGTCGCCGTCCGGCCCGAGCAGCTCTCGCGCCCGGCGTACCAGCTCCAGGTTTTTCCGCTGTCCTTCCCGGCCATCGGCTGGTCCGTGGGGCATGGCTAACTTCAGGCGCTTGAACCCAAAGGCCACGTGGTGCTCCAAGTCGTTGCCCGTGCAGTAGGCGGGCACTCGCTCTTTAGTGAGGCCACCGAGCAGGCGGTAGACTGGCCACCCAGCAGCCTTGCCCATGAGGTCCCACAGTGCCAGGTCTACGCCGCTGATGGCATGCAGCACTGCTCCCTTGCGCCCGTAATACAAGGTGGATCGCCACATGATGTCCCATAGCCGCTCTATGTCCAGAGGGTTCTCGCCGATCAACAACTTGGCCAGGTGTTGCTCCACTATGTACCCGCCGGCAGTGCCACCTTGCCCATACCCCTTCAGCCCTTTGTTCGTAGAGATTTCCACCCAAAAGCTCGGGAGCTTGCCCGGGTCCGGCATGAATAAAGCCCGCTGGGCTTTGTACTTGGCATAGATCGACATTGGGCTGGCCACTTCTGAGCCCGTGGTCGACCAAGAGCCTGCGGCGGGCTGATAAGTGGGCATGGGCCGTTTGGGCTGCGCTTGGACGACACGTACCCCAGTGATTTTCAGCTCGGGCTCTTCGCTGAGCAGAGCGGCTGGCGCGCCCAGTAACGAACCGGTGGTGGTAAGCCCCAAGAATTCCCGTCGGTTCATGGCCCCTCCTGCGCGCGTTAAAGCCAGAGATTCACGCTGCCGATTATGCGGGTGGGTGAGGCGGAAGTCAAGGGAGGTTCCGTGCGTGTGAGCGGGCCACAGCAACACAGAGCAGAACTACCATGGCACATCCTCCCACTGGCGGCGCTCATTCTCGGTTGGGGAGCGGCTAGCGTTGCATATGCGGCCGACCTGGTCCAAATCGTGATTCAGGCCCGCTACCCCCGGGCGGTGTTTCGAGTGGATGGCCAACCCTACATCGGCCAAGCGACTTTCCTTTGGCCGCTAAATTCCACACACGTGCTTGAGTTTGAGGTCATCGGCGACGGCTATCAGTATGAGTCCAATGGGCGCGTACGATACCGGTTCAAGCGATGGGTCGAAGCCTCCGGAAAGACCAGCTGGGGCACGCGCCTGGTACAGGTGCTGGTTGCCGAGGCGGCTTTTTCGCCGATCACGCTGGATTTGGACATTGAGTACCAAGTGCGGTTGCAGGTGGCTGGGGGTGGGTACCAGCCGTCCAGGCCCGACAGTGGGTGTGTCGTTCCAGGCCCGAGCTCTCCCGGCGAGTACCGCCCGGGCATAGTGCTGCTCAACGGCCGTTGCTACGACGGTGACACCGTCGTTTGGCTCCCGCCTGGCGAGTTGGTTCTCGAGGCCTACCCCTACCCGGGATTCGCATTCACCGGGTGGGGCATTGGCGGAAGCTCTCTGACGGGGCAGCTTCAGATTCTGCAACTGTCCACACCGCTGGACATCGTGGCAAATTTCCAACCAGCTCGCCGCGTGCGGTTCCTGACCGATCCTCCCGGACTGAAGTTGATCGTCGACCAAAGCCTGACGCCGACTCCACTGGCGAGCCCGTGCGACGACTGGCAGCGATTGCCCGTCGCACCCCCACCCGGGGTCGAGCCTCTCTGCGTAGGAGAGTTCGACTGGCCCGTCGGAAGCCGGCACACCATCGCTGCCTTAAGCCCGCAGGACGATCTCTGGGGACGCACCTGGGTTTTCCAATCGTTCAGCAACGGGATGTCCAACCCGGGTGTCTACGAAGTCGACGCTCTGACACCTCCCCACACCATCGTTGCCCGGTTCGTCCGTGGGGCGCGGCTCAGCTTGTTGACACAACCCGTCGGCTTGAAGCTGGAGATCAATGGTCGGTCCAACTGGCCGGCGTACAACTTCGTGGCCGCACCTGGCGAAATCTTTCGCATCCGCGCACCCTCCGAGCAACTCGACGCCCAGGGCCGGCGCTGGGTGTTCCGAAGCTGGTCGAACGGGGGACCGCAAGAACAAGAATTGGTCGTGCCAGAAGAGGCGGTGGACCGCGGCCTGTATCTGATCGCGCAATATGAGTTGCTCAGCCGCTTGACCATCGAGAGCACTCCGCCAGGCGTTGTGATGGAGGTCGATGGAACCCCTTGCTCGACTCCATGTCTGGTGGATCGGCCTTCGGGGACTCCTGTCCGACTCCGTGCACCGGCCATAGTGGCGGTCAGCGAGTGGGAACGGTACGAGTTTACGGGTTGGGGTGACGGTGAGGAGCGGGAGCGCACAGTGACGCTCTCCGGAACGGAGGTCTTGCGCCTGGTAGCTCAATACGAACGTAAGTACCGGCTGGAACTCAAATCTCACCCTGTGGACGGAGGCGTGATTGAAAGCCTACCGGCTTCATCCGACGGTTTCTATCCGGCAGGCCTGAAGGTGCTCGTGCGGGCTAAACCTAGCGCGACCTATCGGTTCCGCCGTTGGGCTGGGGACCTGGAAAGTGCTTACTCTGAGGCTGTCGTGGAACTCGACCGTCCGAAGTCGGTCGTGGCTTACTTTGAACACCAGCCGGAGACGCCGATGGCAGAAGTGGTCAACGCAGCGAGCCTCAAAATAGGCGAGCCAGTAGCTCCCGGGTCACTGATCACAATATTCGGTGCAGACTTAGCCAGCGGCGTTGAGACAGTCGCAGATGGTGGGTTGCCTCAAACTCTCGCGGGAGTCTCGGTGACCGTAAGCGAGCGAGTGCTCGCGCTGCTGTACGCCTCTCCAGACCAAATCAACGCTTGGCTACCGCCCGACCTGCCGGAGGGCGACTACGAGTTGACTGTCTACAGGCTAGGTCGTGGCTGGGTCAAAGGCCGAATTCGGGTAGCTCGAAATGCGCCCGGTTTGTTTTTCCGCCTGGTGGATGGGCATCCTTGGGCAGTGGCCGTCTCCGAAGAAGGCTCTGTCATCACCCCAGAGATGCCGGCAAAGCCCGGAGCGTGGATCACCCTATTTGCGACCGGCATCGGACCGCTGGAGCCTTCGCCGCCATATGGCTTCCCATGTCCCCTAGGCAGGAGATTTCAAAGCGTCGACCTAGTGGAAGCCTGGAGCCGAGACCGCCAGCTTGAAGTCAGACAGGTAATTGCCGCTGCGGGCTTGTACGGAGTCCAGGCGGTCGAGGTTCGTATGCCGGAGGAGGCAGCTGGTTCGGTGGAGGTGCAGCTGAGAGTGAACGGGACAACGAGTAACCCAGTGTTGGTCCCCGTTCGATAGCTCCGCTGGCTGATCCGTTACACCGGAGCATCCGATCAGTTGCCAGGTAATCCGACTCATGGGCTGGTTTTCTGCAAACTAAGCTCTGTGGCCCTTCCCGAGCCAAGCGCTTATGGCTTCTGTCCATGTCCTAGTCCCCCTTGGCCAGACCGGTCCCGTCGCGGTATGAGTAAGGAAATTGGGTGCGACTGTGTCTGCCCAGTGGAGTAGGCGCGAGAGGAACGGCGGGAATGTGCCCTCACTCCAAGGTCGGTGCGTGAGAGCTGGTCAGCGGGGGAAGGCTCCGAAGGTCCGTGCCTGCTGATGATTGGATCGACTGCTGAGCCCTCACATGGGAGTTTTGCTTGTAGGCCGATGAGTTTTCCCGGGGCCTCGCAGTTTCGGTCAGCGGTCGAAGCGGTGGGAAAGGCTGGGCTCTGCGGCGCCACCCGCAATGTCCTTGACCGCAGGCAATTTCTAGTGGGCGCGCTGCTTGCTCGCTCCACCACTGCGCTACAGCCACCCGGACCAGCGTTCATCCGGCGCCGCCCACCCAACTTCTTGCTCATTCTCGCGGATGATCTGGGTTGGGGCGACTTAGGTTGCTACGGCAATTCCGCTATCCGTACGCCTAATTTGGATCGACTCGCCAGTTCGGGCACTCGCTTCCTCCAGTTTTACGCCGCAGCTCCGCTATGCACTCCCAGCCGGGCTGGGTTGCTTACGGGGAGGTTGCCTGCGCGTTTCGGACTCACCCATGTGCTTGGCCCACTATCGCGCGGTGGGTTACCTTCCACGGAGAAGACGCTCGCGAGCTGGCTCAAGTTGGCAGGCTACACCACGGCTTGTATAGGCAAGTGGCACCTGGGGCATCTCCCACAGTTCCTACCGACGCGCCATGGATTCCATACGTATTTCGGTATACCGTATTCCAACGACATGAGCGCCCAAGCGGGAGCGCATGCTTTCCTTTACAGCCTGCGTCTCTTGCCGCCACTGCCACTGATCCGGGACGAGCATGTGGTGGAACGAGAACCCGATCAGCGGTTCCTCTTGGAACGCTTCACCAGCGAGGCTATACGATTTCTCCAGCGAGTAGCCTCACCTGCACGCCCCTTCTTCCTCTATCTGGCATACCACGCACCGCATCGGCCACTGCATCCCCACCCGCAGTTTGCCGGCCACAGCTCCTCAGGCAAGTATGGTGACGTGGTCGAAGAGCTGGATGCTCACGTGGGCGCCCTGCTGGAAGCTCTGAGGCGGCTAGGGCTGGTCGAGGACACTTTAGTGCTCTTTACGAGCGATAATGGCCCAGTCATCGGTGGGTCAGGGGAGGGCTCGGCCGGCCCGTTCCGCGGCGGCAAAGGCACAGCGTGGGAAGGAGGGTTCCGGGTACCATGTGTGGCTTGCTGGCCAGGGCGCGTGCCTGGGGCAATGGTCTCTTCGGCATTTTTCACGGCGCTGGACATAACGCCTACGCTGATGAGTCTTGCGGGTCTGCGTCCGCCTAGCCAGGTGCTTTGGGATGGACGTGACGCAACCTCTGCTTTGGTCGGCGAGCCCGCCGCCCGAGAACCACAGTTTTTCTTTTGGCTGGGCAGGCGTGTGTGGGCCGTACGGAAGGGGCCTTGGAAGCTCCATTTGACCGTGGTGCCTGAGACGGGGTTGGTGGTCCGGAGGCACTGGTGGCGCCCCTACTTGTGCCACTTGGATACCGATCCTGGCGAGCAGTGCAACCTGGCTGCCGAACACCCGGGATTGGTGGAAGAACTCCGCGAATTGGCCCTCCGTCATCAGCGGGAAGTTCTCGGCAGAGCCTGACTCTTGGCCCTTCTAAGTCGAAAGCTCGCACTCGGAGGTACAGCGAGGCGCGAGCACCCTGACGGGGCCTTCTGAAGGTGGCCTCCGGTCCTAGGGATCCTTCTGGCGGCGTTGTCTGGGGAACGGGCGGCCAGTCGTTGGGGCCGCTTGAGTTGACGCGGGAAGTTGTTGGGTCGTGGGAGGGGAAGAGTTACAGGTCTCACAGGGACGGGGCGCTTGGAATGGCCTAATTCTTGATATACTTGATGGAGAAGCATGAAGGCCAGTACCCCGCTTTGGAAGGACGCTCTGCGTGGCCAGCTACCCCCGCAGCTGGAGAGCGAAATCGACGCGTTCGAGCGCGACATCGAGCTCCGTAGGCTCGGCCGCATCGACGAGCGTGTCTTTGCGGAGATCCGGCTGCGGAGGGGTGTCTATGGCCAACGTTACGACAATGGTCGCCGCCACGATGGCCAGACCGTACAGATCATCCCCTATCCTCCTGGCAAGCCAACGAAGGGGCCCGATGCTCACTGGGACGCGCCGGGCATGCAACGGATCAAAATCCCCGCCGGCGGGCTCAACGCTCGCCAACTGGAGGTGATCGCCGAACTCGCTGAGGAGTACTCCACGGGTGTGGCTCACGTGACTACCCGCCAGGACTTCCAGCTTCATTACGTCCATCTAGAAGACACCCCGGCGATCATGCGGCGGCTTGCTGCGGTGGGTATTACGACGCGTGAGGCCTGTGGGAACACGGTTCGCAACGTCACGGCTTGCCCACTGTCCGGTGTTTGCCGTACCGAGCTTTTCGACGTCACGCCGTACGCCAAGGCCATGGCCTATTTCTTGTTGGGCCACCCAGACTGCCAGGACTTTGGGCGTAAGTTCAAAATCGCCTTTTCCGGGTGCGCGGACCGGCCTTGCGCACTGGCTCGCATGCATGATTTGGGCTTCGTGGCAAAGGTCGTCGAAGACAATGAAGGTCGCCTGCGGCGCGGGTTTGAGGTTTGGGTTGGTGGTGGATTGGGACCAGTGCCTTACCAAGCCCAGCTGCTCGTAGAGTTCGCTCCCGAAGAGGAGATCCTACCTCTGGCTCAAGCCGTAGCCCGGATTTTCGCCCGTCTGGGTGAGAAGAAGAACCGAAACGCGGCTCGGCTGAAGTTTTTGGTGGCGAAGCTGGGTATCGAGCGTTTCCGTGAGCTCGTCCACCAAGAGCGGACACAGTTACCTCCGGATCCTCGGTGGACTGCCTACCTTGACGGAATCGACCGGCAACTGGAACAGCCGCTGCGAGAGCCGGGCTTGGCAGTGTTGGTGCCGGCCTCTGCCGATGGGTTCGGCGCCTGGTTAGGGACGAACGTGTACCGGCAAAAGCAACCGGGCTATGTGGCGGTGACGATCGCGCTGCCGCTAGGCGATATCACGGCCGATCAGCTCCGGGCGGTGGCGGACCTCGCACGCAAGTACACGCGCGAGACGATCCGCACCACCATAGAACAGAACTTGCTGTTGCGTTGGGTGTCGGAGAAAGACTTGCCGGAGTTGTACGCAGAGCTCAAACGGGTGGGTTTGGCGGAGCCCGTTGCTGGTACGGTTTGCGATGTAGTAGCCTGCCCGGGCACGAGCACGTGCCGCTTGGGCATTGCGTCCTCACGAGGGCTGGCAGCCGAGCTGCGTCAACGCCTGGCTAACTCCCCTTGGTTGCAACACCCGGTGGCGCGTGGTCTGCAGATCAAGATCAGCGGGTGCTTCAACTCTTGTGGGCAGCACCACGTTGGAGACATCGGCCTTTTCGGCGCCAAGCGCA
>JAUQPO010000006.1 GCA_030550335.1 Acidobacteriota bacterium | reverse complement strand
GCTTGAACGACGGCATAGTAGGAGGGCGGCTCTCCCAATTTCTGCCCGTCGATCTCGATCTCGGCAAGCTTTTGCAGCGTACTGGCGAGGTCTGAGCGGATCTTGTTCTCGGTGGTGGCCTTTACTCGGCAAGCTTGCTTGAGCCGGTCAGGGTCGAATGGGGTCATCGAGGGGTTACGGATTGCCACTCGCCGCAGGTAGTGCGGGTTGAGACAGGCAAATCCGTCCGCGGCCTCTTTGTCCAGATTCTCAAAATCTGGCTCGTATTCGCTGAACGCCTGCTCGGGTGCCAGCTTCCGCAGTTCAAAGGCATAATCCTTGGCCAGTTTTCGTGCTTCCTCCGAGCTCAGAGCTTTCCTCAGCCACGGTACGGCGGCGATGTAGACCACCGACGGCCAGTGCCGAGTGTCGGGATCCTGTCCTAGTACCTCCTGGGCAATTTGCGGGAACACGCGCTTGATCAGCGCGATTGCGCAGAGCCGTTCGTTTTCCCGAAGATTCAGCTCGCCCACGCGTTTGCGAAGACATGTCCAGAACTCTTGCTGCAGTTCGCGCTCGCGCTGGCCGGTGGGCGAGAAGTCTACTTTCCGGGCGCGCACCCAGCCGGAGAGTTCTTGAAACTGCGGCATGACGCTGCACTTGTCCCCGGGTTCCTCCGGCAGCCAGTGCGTGCGCCACCGCTTGCGCGCATCCAGCAGCTGGCCGTCTGATGCTGGCCCGATCACCCACTGGACTTCCCAGAATTGCGAAACCTGACGGTCCCAAATTTGGCGGGTGCCATACCCGTAAACCTCGCAGGGGCCCGGACCAAATGCTTTATTCCACACAGTCGTAGCGATGGTGGACCATTTCTCCTCGAAGGCCTCTTGAGCCGCTTTGGCGAGTTGCCGGGCCAGCCCCGGATCGTCGCAGTAGAGAGTGAAATGGTTCGGAAAGGAGCCTGTACGTGGGATTTGCTGCGATTGGCCGGATACGAATCGGTAGACGGGGTCTTTGAGCAGGGTCTGCGGGACGACCTTGACCTTGCCTCCAGACCCCTGCTGGGTCAGCGCAGCGTGCAATGCGCAAGCGCTCAGATAGGACAGCAGGTAGGAGCCACTCCACAGATCGCGTGTCCGCCGAGCTTGTGCGATGAATCCTTGAACGGGCCCGATGGAAAAATCCAGCCGCCAGCTCATGGCCACAACCTCTGCGCAGGGGAGTTGAGATATCTAGGGCTGTGTTCGAGCCTTTTCAGGAAATCTTCGATGGGCTTCCACAACTCAGTGGCTTGGCGTTGTTGCACTTCCACCGACTCTTTCGGCCGACTGAGTGGGGTAATCTTGATCTTCTCCTGCTCCGGCAAGAACACCGCAGGGAGAAAGATGACCAGCAGTGTGACCGCACCCTGCTCGCCTTGATGCACATGGAAAATCAAGGGACTAGCGCGACGGGAATGAAAGGCTCCGGTGACCTCAACGTTTTGATGGCTGGTGGAAAAGAAGTAGTTATGCGGGAGTCCAAAGGCGATTCGTCGTGGAGGTTCTTTCGGCTTGGCTTGACCCTCGAGGAAGTCGGCTATTAGGTCGTGGTCTTCCCTGAAATTCTGTTCTGCAGGTTGCCGGAGTGAGGTCATGTACCGGCCTGTGCTTCGGTCGAGCCTCCCCCACGAACGGTAACTCAGGAATTCCTCTCCAAGTTTTTCCAACGCCTCCAGAGGTTTCCAAGCTGTGTCGCTCACCGCGAGGATCTGCGAATGGTTCGAAAAGGCCGTATATCGGGGGTAGCACTCAGCGTTCCGAGCTTTAGACAGCAGATCTTGCAAATCTTGTCGTAACGCGGGCGGGTCTGCTGGGGGGCCCGCGCGAACTTCACCGTCTGCTTCTAGCTTCAGAAGCGTCAAAGAGCCAAAGCCGCGGCGTGAGCGTGCTCCCAGGCCACCGAACAATCCCACCGCGGTCAGAGCGTCACGGATCTGCTGCCGATGTTTGTCCCTCAGGTCAGGTGACAGGTGAACAATCACGGAAAACCGGAGGTCATTTGAGGATGCCACCCCACGTTGGAGTTGTCCTCGAAAGTTGACCAAGCCCATGCCCGCCAGGTAAATCAGGCCCGCCTGGGCAGGGTCCCAGCTTTGGGGTCTAGTGGGCTGCGGCCCACAGGGACGGAGCTGGACTCGCACTTTGCTCTGACCTTGGCTGACGCCGCCGAAAATGTACTCTTCGGCTTCACAGATCTTGGTCAGGTCCCCGTTATACCAACCCCAGGCGAGGGCTCGCCACCAAAAGCGCAGCACACCTTTAAAGCTCGCTGCGCGAAGCTCTGGCTTCTGGGGATCTGCACCGGCGCAGAACATCGGGGTGACCACCCGGTAAGTGGCACGCCATTCGCTCCACTTAGGCATCATTGGCGTCTCCTTGTTGCTCGTCCAACCAGATGACTTCGCCTTGCTGCCATGGGTCGCGTTTTTGTTGTTCAGCTGGCCGCCGGTCAACCAAGGCGAACTGCTGGACTGGGACCCCGAGCCTTCTGAGTGCAGAAGCGACCCGTTCTACGGTTAGCCCCATCAGCGTGGTTCCTCCCGTGACATTGACGAACACCTGACGCGCTCTCTCCAGCTCCCTCACTGCCTCCCTGACTAGGGGCTCCATCTCGGCCCAGCCCCCGAAGGGATCCTGGAAGCATAACACCTTGTATTCGCCGGTGAAGTCTGCGGCCGCGAAGGCGTCTTTCAGCAAGGCTTCGCCGTCTTTGGAGGTGAAGACCAGGCAGGCGCCGGGTGCCGCGTGAGTTCTCTGACGTACGGCCCCGATGGCGCTGTAAATGACTCCCGGTGTGATGCCGAGAGGCGACACCAACCAGACTGGTGCTTCTGGGCGATTCAGCGCGAGCACGGCCGCGCCTTCCTCAACTCTAGGGAGCTGCTCCATCCACTTCTCCCACGCTTGCCGAGCCTTCTTAAGCTTGTCCGGCAGGGTTGAATTCAAGTCCTCGGGGCGCATCCCTTGATGAGCGTAAGCGTTCCGCACGTCCGTGACCAGCTCCCACAAGCTTGCCAGTTCTGATTGAAGGGTCGTAAGGGAGTTCCTCAGCTGGCTGTCCTGCTGACGTTCTCGCAGGGCGTGCAGGACTTCTTCCGCCTGCGTTCGAGTTTGTCGGTCCAGCCAGTTCTTCCCGCCCACGCGCACCAGCACTGCCCAGGAAACCAGCCACTCGCGCATCAGCCCTAGCGCCGGCACCCGGTGTCCCCGCTCCCACAGTTCGTCGATGAACCGGCGCTGCCGGTTCAGCTCCGCAACGTCAAGAGGGATGTTGCGCTTCCAATTACCGCTCCCGGAAGCCCCTGCTGCAGCTGCGGCTCCAGCCAACTGAAACTTCGAGAGCGTCTCGCGAAGTTTGTCGATCAATCTCTCCGAGAGTGGGATCCCACTAACTGCCAGTGCCTTTCGGACTGGCTTGAGGTGCTGGAGGGCACGACTGGCCGCCTCTGCCAGTTCCAGCGGGAGCCCCGCCAGATAACTCGAGCTGGCTTCTTCCATGGCACGCCTCGCTTGTTGCGTCTGGGTGGGGTTTAATCGCTCCACCAAGCCAACCAGGCGGCGGGCGTCGCCAGTTTCATTAAAGATTCGAACCGCATAGATCCACTGCGGCAAATCCATCAATGGTTTCAAGTCGAGAAGCGGGGAGACTTGGGGCTCTTCTCGGAGAAGGCCGTAATAAGCTCCTTCGATTTCGTAGCCTTGTAGATCGGCCAAGTATAAGGCGCCCAGATAGGTTAGAAAAGGCAGATGCCGGAAGCCGTGGGTGATATCGAGTAGAATCGACTGGGGGTTTTCCTGGCTAATTGCCTGAGCTAGCACTTGTAGGAATCGGCGCCAATCATTCGTGGCCTCCTGGTCCAACTGGCATGGCGTCAGTTGGAGCTTGCCGGAAAGCTCTTCTTCCAGGGTTGAGTACGACGTGGAATGTGCTTCCTCGGTACACAGAGCGAGAACCTTGCTTGGCTTCCGGTCGTGGGGGAGAAGCTCGTACAGGGCGATCGTGGCAATCTTAGTAGACAACCGTTTCCCGCCCAGCTCGTAAGTCGCCTGCCTAGGATTAATACCCAGGATGGTGATTAGTAAGCGTTTGCTTCCCCCCGCCGCCATTCAAGTGTTATTTACCAAAAGACGAAACCATGCGCAAGTTCCGCTCGACCTAAATCTACGTTAATTTCCTCCAAGACAGGCCACGCTAGGAGAGCGCTTGGGTCACGAGCTCGACCAACCGCTCAAGGCCAGGCTGCAACGCTGCGGGCAGGTGCACGCGAACGATCCGGCGACCGAGGTTCCCCAGCACCTGGAAATCGCCTAGTGCTTGCGCCATTTTGATGGTTCCGAATGTGCATCCGCATCCCGGAACGTTGCGGTCAACGGCATCCTCAGCCGTAACAAGGAGGAACACTCCCGTGTTCGGGCCTCCTTTGTGGGCTTGACCCGTGGAGTGCAGGTAACGAGGGCCGTAACCACAGGTAGTGGCCACAGCATAGTGGTCCCGGATCGACCGGCGGATTTCCTGGAGCAGCCTGTCGCAGGATGCCTCACT
The DNA here is from genome assembly GCA_030550335.1 of Acidobacteriota bacterium. GTDB lineage: Bacteria > Acidobacteriota > Terriglobia > Bryobacterales > Bryobacteraceae > JAUQPO01. The sequence goes on along the minus strand of JAUQPO010000006.1, from coordinate 27,043 downwards.
CGGCAAGAAGGCGAGAAGTGCGAAGTAATCGCCAGGTTTCAAGCGCTGGAGGTGAGCTCGGAGCAGGCCCACCATGGAGTGCGGCGAGGCAGCTTCAGCGAAGTCTCTGTCGCTTGGGTGTAGAAAAACCTTCAACTCGTTTTCGATCACCGCCGGCGGGTAGTCTGGTAGATGTGTCTGATTCTGGTAGTACTGTAGGAGCCGCTGCGTTTCGTCCTTGCTGAGCTGGACGTGGGGCTGGTCGAACGGGTTGATGCCCAATATGGCCCCGGCGACGCTCGTGGCAACCTCCCAGCGGAAGAATTCCTGGGTTATCGCAAGCGGCTCCGAGACATCGATCCGGACGATGGGATGACCCGCTGCCGCCAAACGCTCTATGCCCCTGTCTTGTAAAGGGTCAGGCGAGCTGGCTAACCGGACGTACACGAATAGGCGGTCGGTTCCATATGCATCCGGGTCGCCCAATGGCTCCGCATCCACCGGGATGATGGCTTTGCCGTCTTTGCCGGTGGATTCAGCGATCAACTGCTCCAACCACGCCCCAAGCCGCGCAATCGCCGGCGAGATCACCAGCGTCAATTTGTCGCGGCCGCTCAGCGCCGCTTCTGCCATGATCGCGCCCAGCACCACACCGGGATTTTCCGTCGCGCGTTCCCTACGGCACGCGTGCACCATCGGTTGGGCCATGGTCAACAAGCGGCGTATATCCAGGCCCATCAAGGCGGCAGGGACCAGTCCAAAGCTCGACAGCGCGGAGAATCGGCCACCCACGTCTGGCTTTCCGTAGTAGACGCGCCGAAAATCTCGCTGGCGGGCGACTTCTTCCAGTGGAGTACCCGGGTCGGTAATGGCGATGAATTGCCGTCCAGCGTTCCTCGGGCCCGCTGTCGCTTGGACCCGGTCAAAGAAATACTCCATCAGGGCTCGGGCCTCGATCGTATTGCCCGATTTGCTAGAGACGATGAAAAGGGTTTTCTCCAACTGCAGTTCGCTTTCCAGTTCGACTACCTGGGCCGGTACGATGGAGTCGAGCACGCGAAGCTTTGGAAAGTTAGACTGCTGCGGAAAAGTCGAAGCCCAGAGGTCCGGACACAGGCTGGAGCCGCCCATTCCCAAAAGGACTACTTGATCGAAGGAGCTACCGCAAACGAGGGTGGCTGCATCCTGGACGGGTCGGAGGTCTTCAAGCTGTTCCTCGACCAGAGTGAGCCAACCCAGCCAGTTTTCTTCACCCGAGTTCGTCCAGAGCCGGGCGTCCTTATTCCACAACTTGGTTGTGTTGCCGGCACGTTCCCAATCGATGAGCCGGTCTTCTAAGCGCGTTTGGAGCTCGCGGCCTAGTTGGAAACTGGTCCGGTTGAGAGGCCCGTTCATCACTGCTTGAAATCGCTAGGGTATCTTGTCCAGAAGGTGGTGTACAACTCGCGCGAAAAGAATGAGCCCGGAGCCGTGGCCGGACGGGCGAGTGTGGCCGCGGATCACTGGTGTGGGCGGCGGTTGAGCTCTCGCGCCCTGAAGCGAGCAAAGAGCACAGCGTAGAGCACCCGGTGAGTTTCTCGGGTGCTTTTCGGGCTGCGGTCCGGCTCTACCGCGCTGCTTTTCTCGTCGTCCGCCAAGATCAAGCTCACCCGAGTCTACCCTGTACGGGCCCGGCGCTGAGAACTCCCTCACTCGTTACAATGGCATGTTGAGATCTCACCAGCGATGATTCCCCACCGTGGTCTCGCGCAGCCTTTCGTATTGATCCTGGCCGCCATCGTGGTTGGGTGCCGAACGGAGGTCCCGAAAAACGTCGCGGCAATGGTGAACGGGCGACCGATCACCTACGAGCAGTTGGAGAAACAATACCAGATTTATTTCGGTGGTCAGACAGCAGAGCTGAGCCCGGAAGAGGAGGCGATCCGTAAGCTCGAAGTTTTGCGGAGCCTCATCGATAACGAGATCATGCTGCAGCGAGCGGAGCGGGCCGGACTACTAGCCACCGATGCCGATGTGGAAGCCAAACTGGCCGAGTTACGCGCGCCGTACACCGAGGAAGAGTTTCGCAAGCAACTGCAAGCCCGCCACATGACCGAGGCGGATTTGCGGGAACAGTTGCGCCGGGACCTGAGCGTGCAACGGTTGTTCAATCGGGAGATCACCGCTCATATTTCGGTTACGGACCAGGAGATCCGGCAGTATTATGAGGCCAACCGGTCCATGTTCCACTTTCCCGAGCCTCAACTGCACCTTGCCCAAATTCTGGTCACTCCTCACCCGGACCCTGAGGTTCGGAATCTCCGGCGCGATAAGGCCCAGAACCGTGAGGAAGCACTGGCTAAAATCAAAGCAATTTACGCGCGCTTGAAGCAAGGGGAGGATTTTGCACTGGTGGCGCAGGCTTATTCGGAAGACCCGAATACTGCGCCGAACGGTGGGGACCTGGGCTTTATTCCTGAGTCGGCGTTGGAACAGGCTAGCGTGGAATTGCGACGCGCGGTCCTGGCGCTACAGCCCGGCCAAATCTCGGACATCATCGAAACGCCCGAAGGATTCCGGATCGTGAAGCTGATATCCCGAGAGCCTGCTGGCCAGCGCGACTTGAGCGATCCGCGCGTCCAGCAAACCATTCGCGAGACGTTACGCAACCGCAAGGACCAGCTGTTGCGGGCAGCGTTCTATGAGATGGCGCGGAACGAAGCTCGTGTAGTCAACTACTACGCCATGCGCCTGTACCAGGCCAAGGGTCCTGTACGGCCTGGCGAGGGGAACAAATGAGCAGGAGTCAACGACGCCGGGAGGCTTCGCTCGCCTGCTCTAGCTCGTGGATGCGCTGGAAGTAGCGCTCGATGTAAGGCTGGAGCTCCAGAGGCACGTGTTCCCGCGAGATCGATCCCCAGCTAGGGCGGCTCTGTCGTGGGCTGGCCTGGTAGAGCGTGTCCGACCCTGGCTGCGCGGACGAGACCTCTACCATAACCTCGCCGTGCAAGCCTTGAGCACGCTTGCCGATAATCTCTTCCAGCCTGCCCACCGCCTCAAGTTCACGAGCTTGCTGAAGATCTTTTACCCCGTCACGCTTCCCAATTCCGGTATTGGAACGGCCGGCTTCAGTTTCCGCTGCCTCGTCGGTCTCTGAGCTCTGTCGCCGCTGCGCACCGGGTACAAGCTGACTAGCCGCTGCCCGCTCTTGCCCCACATTTAGCCGGGAGGAGGCTTGCTTAGCCGGGGCCGAATCGCTCGTTTCATCCAAAGAACCTGGGCCCGTTCCCTCCTGTTCTGTCCCCCGATCCCCAGGACCGGGACGCCGCCCCAGCTCTTGGGGAACAGGTAGATTCAGCTTGGCGAGCAACTTGGCGAACGCATCCTGGAGTTTTCGTAGCAGATCCGACTCCGATTCGTTCCGTCCACGAGACTCGGGTTGCTGATGCCTGTCGCGGCTGGAGTCGCTCTGCCCGTTCCGCTGGCCACTTAGACTCCTGGCGTCATGGTCCCGCGCAGCCGCTTCCGCAGCGTCTTTTGCCGGAGCCTGGGCCAGCGCTGAGGATGGTAGCGGCGCTGTGGCAGGAGTCTGGGAAGCCGGGATGGAAAGCTCCAACGGTTGCGGTCCATCGGCGTCGAAGCTTTCATCCGCTGGACCGTCCCAATGCTTGGCCTCCGCTGGGGAAACTTGTTGTTCAGGCGGTGACATCCGTTCCAAGGCTTCGCGCTGCGCTTGGGCGACAATCTCTTTCAGGGTCCCGGGGGCGGCGCGTGCCAGAAGGCTCGGCGTGCCGAGCTCCAAGGATTCGAGGTGCCCATAGCGGTGGACACCCAGCATGAGTAACAGGACGAGCAGGGCTGCGCAAGCCAGCAAACTACGAGGAACGACCCAAGGAAGCGCCTGGCTAGGTGGGATGCTCCGCACTCGTGCACTGGCTTCCCGCCAGACGGCTTGTGCGAAGGGATGCTGGCTGTTGCGTGCGATGCAGTGGAAATAGTAGGCGGTCGAAAGCAGGTCGTTCAGGTCCAGTGCGCGGTCGACCTTCTGAAGTAGGCGGTACGGGGTTTGCCGGCGGGTATAGCCCCGCCAAAAGGCTGCAATCAACCCGGGCGCGAGTGTGCCGGCGAGCCAGGCTGGGCTGAGGATATCGATTCCAAAAGCGACAGCCGTGCACCACACACACAAGCAGACTGCCAAGCCTGCAGCTGCCGCATCGAATGCATTGCCTACAAAGGCGCGCCGATTCAGCCTGCGCACCCAGCGCTCGAACTCAGCCGTTTCTATCGGTTGCACGGGGCGTCTGTCTCTCGCAACTCGACTGCTGCTCTCATTCTACGTTTCGCGCCGCGGTACATGCCTCGAGTGGTACCTGTAATGGAAAGGTCTTGCCTGGGGCCGTCGGGGGAGTTACCCGAGTTCGGGAAACGAAAATGTTCGTGGCGTTGACATCGTGACCGCACTGGTAGACACTCTGGCGCCGCCGACCGGCCAGGGGAAAGTCCCCCGGCTTGTCACGCTGGAACTTTCATCGCTACCCGGACGGGCTTAGTCCCAGGCGGGAGGAATAATCTCGTCGACCCCATTAAGGGGACGAAGCTCAAAACCAGTAGCAGCACAGCTCTGAAGAGGCTTTACAAGCCCCGTCAGTTGCATCTCGAAAACTGTCAGGCCGCAGAGACTCTTCGAAAACACCTGGCCGCAAGTCGCTAGATTCCGCCGACCGCTGAAAATCCATACCGCGCGGAGCATCGCGTGGAAAGCGCAAATCCCGTCGCTACAGCTCGGCCGAGGTTTGGGTGAGGCCGTACGGACCTTCGGTAGCTAAACTAAGAAAACGTGTTCCGCGCTGGTAACCAGCCGCTGAAGCTGGAAGCTAAGGCCAATGCCAGTCTCACGAGCCCTGACATCCAGGTCACCTCGCGGGGCTGCCACCGGGCGTGGAGGAACACCACGTTTGTCGATAAGTGCGCTCAGAACTGTCCGATTTCCGGCCCAAGCACGAATCGAGCGGATCAACTGCCCACGGGTTGCCTGGGCCTTCGTGGACTACATGCTTTGGTGGGTTTCCTTAGGCGATAGGCGACAATAAAGCCGCAGCAGGGTGCATGTGGGAACTTGAGTCACGAACAAGAACTCAGGTGATCCTGCCGAAGCAGTACTCGGCAGCGGCTGAATCTCGTGCTACCGGCTTACGGCTCGAAGTCCCCCGGAGCACGCTCCAGCCTACGTGCCGCGTTCAGTAGCCCGAGCTAAAGACCCTCTACACACGAGCTGTCTGGTCTCGGCGAATCTCGACTGGGGTTGGCGAGCTCACTTGTCAACCCGCATGAGGATGACCTGGTTACCGCACATGGGAACCCACTGGAGTTCTAACGGCAACCGCGGTTACGACGTCAGGTGGCGCTTCAGGTGGGAAGTCCCTTTGTGACCACTGCGCCAGGTTTACTCGCCCTCTGGCCATTAGCCGACGGTGCAGTGATGTGTGGGTCTAGTGAAGAAGGGCGGCCGTAGGGCAAGGAGCAGGACTGGCTGGCTGCCTGACAGGATGATAGTGCGGGGCGAGGTGGAGAAGCGTTCCTACGCAAAGCTCGCCTGTTGTCCCTTCAGGTAAACGACGGCTTATGAGAACCGAACGACCCGGCAAAGCAACGAGAGACTATGGACCCGGTCCCCGGTACCAGGACCTGACTGAGAAGGGCCTAGGGTTCCCATGCTTCCGGCGCGCTTTTCTTCCTCTAGCCCTGCACTCCACCCACGCCGGGCCTGGCTGCGATAAGATTACGCCCCAAGGTCACGTGCCGATATTCCTCAACCCGGTAGGAGAACAGGCAGGACCCGATTGCCGTGGCAGAGACCGACATGAGCTTGGCCTCTGATAGTATTTGGGCCACTGCTGACCGCGATAAAAGCAGAGTCTGCCGTCCCACCACGGGGCTCCCGCTCATCTTTGCGCTGGGGCTGCTCCTGGGACAGGAATGTTTTGGAGGTGGAGTCGATCCCGGCCAGGTTGCCCTTTGGCGCAAAGCGATCAGGCAGACGTTCCACGTGCCAGAGTCCTTGCCACCGCTTGAGCCTCGCCTTCACGGGCAGTTTCGCGTCGAGCCGGGGGTGAGGGCTGAGAAGGTCACTTATGGTACGCAGCTTGGCTTACGTGTGCCTGCAATTGTGTACCTACCCGAGCAGGTGCGAGAAAAGATTCCGGCGCTGGTGGTGGTCAATGGGCACGGGGGAGACAAGTACGCATGGTACGCGTTCTACTGCGGCATCCTCTACGCTCGCGCTGGCGCAATGGTGCTCACTTACGACCCCATCGGCGAAGGCGAGCGGAATGCTGAGCGGCGATCGGGTACTCGGGCCCACGACCGAATCGAAGGGCCACCGGAGTTGGCTCGGCGACTGGCAGGACTGATGATCACCGACGTCATGCAGGCGGTGAGTTACCTGGCGAGCCGGCGTGAAGTGGATCCCCGCCGCATCGCTGCGGTTGGTTACTCGATGGGTTCCTTCGTACTCGCTCTGACTTGTGCCGTGGACCCACGGATTCACGCTTGTGTTCTTGCGGGTGGGGGTAATCTGGATGACCCCGGTGGATACTGGGACCGGTCGAAGCCAATGTGTCAGGGCATCCCGTACCAATCGCTAGCTTTCTTAGGCGATCGGCCCGCAGTTGTTTACGCGCTTCACGCGGTGCGTGGCCCGACTCTGATCATCAATGGCACCGAGGATGACACGGTGGGCATCCGCAAGTACGGTCACGATGAGAACTTCTTCGAAGACCTTCGGCAGCGTGTCGGAGCGCTTCACGGTTCGCTCGAAGGTGTTTTCGAGTTCCGATTCGAGCCCCAGGCGGGACACCGGCCTTGGTTCGTCACCCGGCCCGTAGCTTTGTGGTTAGAGAAGCATCTGGATTTTCCAAACTGGGAGCGAGCTCAGATCGAAGCGATGCAAGAGACGCACATCGGAACTTGGGCCCGGCGTTGGGGAGTTTCCCTCGATCCTCTATACGCGAGCGAGCACCGTGAGGGCGGCACCCGGGCTTTGGGAATTGGCATTCCGTCGCTGGATCGCGAACAGCTGAGCGTATTCACGCCCCCGCAGTGGCGGCGGGAGCGTCACCGGTTGGTGTTGGAAGCCTGGTTGGACAAGGTCCGACCGGCGCTCGCGAGGTAGTGAGCGGCGGGGTGTACTGGGACGCGTGCATGCAAGAGGGTCCGGCCGACCGTCTGGGCCAGACACGTGGTGATAGAATAGGCGCGCCCCGGATGGAAGGAGTGCATGCGATGCAGAAAACATCGATGATTTCCCGACGCGACCTCTTGCGGGCTGCGGCTGTGGCCAGTGCGGTTCCTGAGTTGAACGGGCGCGCCCTGGTTGTCCAGGGGCCAGCGCAGGCAGGGTCAGTACGAGTTACCAGTGATGGTGTGATCTCGATCGAGACATCTACGCTGCGGGCGGTGCTCGACCGAGGTTTTTTGGTAAAGCTCGAGAGCAAGCTGACGGGAGAGAGCTTCATCGAAGGTTTCGACCGTACGCGGTTCGATCCACTGCGACTGATCTATCGCGGCGGTGAGGCGGTGGATGCGGGAGAACGGTTGTTCGGCAATCTGGAGACGAGGCAAGTCTCGGGAACTTGCGCGGAGTTGCGGTTCCATAACTGGAATACCGATGGTGTCCTGCGTGTGAGTGTCGATCCAGACTCCGGGGACTTGGTGCTCGAACCCTCGGCCTATTCGTCTCGGCCGGGGGTACGCGCGTGTCGGTACGTGGTGGCTGGGATTCGGCGGGATTTGAGGCTCGTAGCTCCCTTCTATCAGGGTGTCTCGCTCGAGTTGACCGATCCTCTGATCCAGGCCTCGCACTGGCGATGGCCCCAGTCCTGGGAAGCTGGCTTCGTGATCCTTCAGGGTCGCGACAGCGGCTTCTGGATCCACACTCAGGACAACCGTTACCGTTATAAGGCCCTGCAAGTGGGCGCAGAGGGGATGCCATACCTATTGGGGCTGGATACGGAAGCCTATGGCCCCATCGACGACAATCTGGCAGCCGGCGGGCTCGCCTGGCGCATCAACGTGTTCAAGGGTGATTGGCGTGTCCCGGCGGAACGCTACCGGCGGTGGTTATGGATGGCGTATGACTTGGAGAAGGAAGAGGCTAGGCGGGCAAGCTGGATCCACCAGCTGCGCATGGCGATCTCCTGGTGCCCAACCGAGATGGCCATCTTGGAAAGCCTTGCGAAGAGGGTGGACCCGCGGCGGGTTCTGATCCACCTACCGCACTGGCGCACCGATCCTTACGACGAGAACTATCCCACCTATGAGCCCAGCGAGCAGGCAAAAAGCTTCATCGCGCGAGCTCACCAGCTCGGTTTCCACGTCCTGCCGCACTTCAACAGTCTTGAGGTGGACCCAACGCACCCAGTCTACAGCATGGTCCGAGACTTCCAATACCGCGATGTGGAGACCAAGCGACTTTATGGGTGGAGCTGGGTAGAAGGGCGTTCGATCGGGGTTCCGGAATCTAACGCTAGCCGACTGCGCTTTCGAGATAAAAAGGTCATGGTGAAAATCCACCCGGGCCTGTCCATGTGGCGCTCGCTATTGTGCGAACGGATCGAGGCGAACGCGAGAGCCCTGAACTTGGAGGCCGTGTTTATCGACGTGACGCTAGTGACGGGCAATCTCCACAACTGTCTAGTCGAGGGAATGACCAGTTCGGAGGGAATCAACCGGTTGATTCACGAGGTCAGTGAGCTTGCCGGTGGGCTGGCGGTGGGTGGCGAAGGCCTGAACGAAGTCATCGCGCAAGGCCTCTCCTTCGCTCAGGTGCACTTGTTCCGGAGTTCGCAGAAAAGCATCGAGGGCTTAGAGCGCACCGGAGGGTGTCCATTGAACGACTTTCTTTTTGGGCGTCTTTGCAGGTCGTTCGGTTATTCGCGACTGGGAGGCCGGGATCCGGACGAAGAGCTACGGATGCGTATCCACGAAGAACACAATGCCTTGCCTACGATCACGATCCGGTCCGCCGAGGACATCGAACGTCCAACGCCGGCTGTACGGAGGGTGTTGGAGCGGGCTTCTGCCTGAGCGAGTTCGGTGCTAGCGTTGGGCTGGCCGCTGAGCGCGTTTGCGAAACCGCTGGATCACAGGAGACTGCCTCAGATCATATCACCCAGCAGTTCCTGGCGCGGGTTGGCGATCACCACTTTGTTCACCAAAAGCCCCTTCGAGGCGATCAGATTGGCTCCTGCGTCAACTGCAGCACGGACGGCGGCCACACTGCCCGTGCAGGTGGCGAACGCTTTCCCGCCGAGTGCCATGGCTAGCCGGATCTCCAAAAGTTTCACGTTCGCCGCCTTCGCCATTGCGTCGGCACCCTCAATCAGAGCGGCCACTGAGAACGACTCGATGATGCCCAGGGCCTCGAGCTTTTCGACCTTCGTGAGTCCTCCAATGGCAGGAAAAATGGATTCGTGGACGTTGGGGATCACAAACGTATCGATTACGGAAAAGTCACCTGCCTCGACGCCTGCTCGGACGGCCGCCTCCACGGCAGCCACGTCACCTCGCACAAGCACCATATATTTGCCCGAGCAGATCGTGCGGGCCAAGAGCAGCTCTACGTCGGCTGCCTTTAACATAGCATCCGTGACCTGATATCCGGCAGCGATACTGGTGAGTTCAATCAGCCCGATTGCGTTTCGCGTAGCCATGGTTGTCAAACCCAATGTCCGGAGTCGCTCCGGGTTCATCCTGCCGAAATTTCGATGAACTGCTCGGTCACTTGCGTGACTACACCGTCGATGCTAGCGTGGACAGGTACACCCAGGCGATCCTCGGGCACATCGGCCACTGGCTGCCCTGCGCGGACACGTTCGCCCGCTTGGACCACGGGCTGGGCCGGTTGTCCTGCATGCTGGGAAAGCAACAGGCGCACTCGCGCCGGCCGGTACTCTATCGGATCGTAAGGCGTTTCGGTTTCGTAGCGTTCGATCTGTAACCGCCGTCGCAAAGCTGCCTGAGGGACTCGTCGCGCTTCCTTCATCGGGTGGACCTGAACAGGCCGTTGCTGGACAAAACGCACACCCGCCGCTTTGAGCTCCGCTTTGGCTTTATCGCAGGCTTCTTTCGGATACAAGTCCTCCGGGCACGCATAGAGCGTGCATAGGCCACAAGCACAGCACAGCTGGCCCCATTGATTCCAGAGTTGTGTGCCGGCCAGGCTGAAGCCTAGCGAGCGCATGACTCGGTGCGGTTGCACGTCGTAACCCAGCAAGTACCGCGGGCAGAACTCGGTACAGTAACTGCACTGATCGCAGGCCGACTTGCCAATTCGATGCATCGATTCCGGCGGCCTGCTCCGCCGCTGGACCAGGTAATGGTCCCGGGGCAGGACGATCAACCCAGCAGTGGTTTTCGTCACCGGCTCGTCCAAATCAAATGTCAGCCGGCCCATCATCACTCCGCTGACGAAGACACCGAAGTCCTTGACGGTAGCTCCACCGGCCAGCTCGATGACTTCTCGCAAACTGACTCCAATGGGCACCCACAGCGATTTAGGTTGCTGGACTTCGCCTGCGATACTCAGGAACTTCCGGATTACGGGGCGGCCTTGACTAGCCTCGTAAACGTTATAAAGCGTCTCCACATTGTTAACCACACAGCCCACCTGCAATGGGATACCGGCAGGAGGGATCAGTCGGCCAGTAGCCAGGTAGACGAGTTCATATTCGTCGCCCGAGGGGTAGAAATCGCCCAAAGGTAAAATTTCGATCCCCAGAGCCTCAGCATGCGGCCGGATTGCCTCAATGGCCGGCTGGTTTTTCGCCTTGATGCTGATCTTGCCGTAGCGAGCCCGGGTGGCCTCCATCATCAGCTTCATGCCAGCGATGATCGGCTCAGGAAAGTGGCGCATGAGCTCGAAATCTTTATGGAGCAGCGGCTCGCATTCGGCACCGTTACCGAGCACGTACTCGACCTGGGCCTGAGCTTTCACATAGGTAGGGAAGCCGGCGCCGCCAGCACCGACCACACCCATGCGTCTGAGTTGCTGTGGCAGCATGCGGTTTCGGTAGATTCCAGCTTAGCAACTCCCTTCGTGCCGAGGCGCTTCGCATCGGATCTGCCCGCGGTTTGCAGTTCCCCGAAGGGCGGTAGGCTGGTCACCACCACAGCCGGGACGAACGTTCGAACCGGCGGGGTACGGGCAGGTACTCAACGCTGGGCTGGCGGCGCACCGGTTGGGGGTATAGGTTCATCAGGTCCAGGAACTCTGGGGGCATCTTGTTGCTCACGCACAGCCCGAAACGCTTGGCGTCCTCGTAGGTGATGGGGTGGTCGTGGGTCCACGTGCCTTCGGAGAGTAACCGAGCGAGCTCATCGGCTTTGCTTGGATCGCATTTTCCTTCCAGGAGCTCACGCACCGACTCGCGGAGCTGGCGGATGGCTTTCTCGGCCTGATCGGCCAGGATCAAGGTTTCGTCGTCGATTTCCGAGATGGGCTTTTTTTCCAGCACTTTCAGAATCGATGCCGCAGGGTATTGACCCAACTGAGGATCTACGGGACCCAGCACCGCATGCTCGCTCATGACGATCTCGTCTGCTGCCAGCGCGATCAACGTTCCCCCGGACATGGCATAGTGCGGAATGAAGGCGGTGACTTTGCCTGGGTGTTTGTGAATGGCGCGAGCGATCTGGAGCGACGCCAGCACCAACCCACCAGGCGTGTGCAACACGATATCGATGGGGACTTCGGGGTCCGTCATGTGGATGGCTCGCAGGACCTCTTCGGAATCGTTGACGTCGATGTAACGGAAGACGGGGAAACCGAGGATGCTCATTGTCTCCTGCCGGTGCACCAGGAGGATCACGCGCGAATTGCGCTGGCGCTCGATCTTCGCGATGAGGCGCTGTCGTGCGGCCTCCAGCAGTCTTTGGCGGATCACCGGTTGGATCGCCGTCAGCAGGAAGAAAATCCAAATTGCATCGACTGGAGTCATCGCCATCGTGCTTTTCCTCCCTCGCCCAGGCTATGTGGGCTCAACGTGATCGCGGTAACCGGCTTGCTCTGAATTGCATGTCAGCCACCCCATGCTCGTTCAATCCAGCATTCATCGCGCTCGGGACGCCGATAATCCCGACGCAGGAACAAGGGGTGCAGGAGCATCCCGGCTACGAACCCGCCTGCGTGGGCCCACCAGGCAATGCCTCCCACTTGTTCCGGTGTCAGTAAGGACAAGGTCCCGCTGAAGAGTTGGCTGAGAGCCCAGATACCCAGGTACGTGAGGGCCGGAAGTTCAAAAAATAAAGGCAGGAACAACACCGGGACCATCACGATGACACGGGCCAAGGGGAACATGACAAAGTAAGCGCCTAGCACGCCTGCGATCGCTCCCGAAGCGCCCACCGTGGGCAACGTTGAGTCTGGATGCATCCACCAATGGACCACGCCGGCAATGATTCCGCAAAGCAGGTAGAAGAGCACGTAACGGAGAGGGCCCATCCGGTCTTCAACGTTGTCGCCAAAGATCCATAGGGTCCACATGTTACTGATCAGGTGGACCCAACCAGCGTGCAGGAACATGCTGGTCAGGAATGGCCAGTAATCGTCCACGGGTAGACCTACCCAAATGGCCCACTCGGGATGCGTGTAGCGGGCCGGGACGATCCCAAACATGTAGAAAAACCGTTGTAAAACCGGCTCCGGAAGCGTGAGCTCGAAAAGGAATAGCAAGCAGTTCGCCAGGATTAACATCCAGTTCGCCACAGGCGGGCAGCGGCTGGGAATTGTGTCACGGATCGGAAACATGACCGTCTTCAGTTACTCGGAAGGCCGCGCCAGCTGGTGCGCGTACTCGCGCAGCTGGGCCTCGGTAGGCGTCGAGATCGCCTTCTCAATGTCCGTACCAGATTCGAACATCCACTTCAAGTGGAGAGCCGCCAGCCGGGAGCACCACGGGTCGGTGAGTTCCCGGCCGAGCTCCTGGCAAAGCTTGCGCAGGACCGCATGCGGAAGAGCCACGACACGCTCTAGCGTGCGGTCACCGTCGGTGACGAAGAACTTCACATCGACCGTGTCGCTATGTCGGATGGATATAGCGTTTTGAAGCCAGGCAAATTCCACCTGATATGTTTTGCCCAGCAGAGGGGACTGTACGCTGAATTTCCGGAAGTTCTTCATGGGAAACTCGTCTGACCATAGTAGCTTAGTGTGCGGCTGGCGAGCCGTAGCTACCCAACCGTGGGGGCTGAAGGTGGGGGGTTACCGGCCGCGACCGCGCCTTCACGGACGTTCACCCTGGATATCAGTGCAAGCCCAGCAGCAAAAAAGAAGAGTAAGGAAAGCACTGCCAACCGGAAGTTCCCCGTCCACTGCAACGCCAGCCCGAAGATGAACGGAGCGACCCAACTCGTTCCCTTGTCGGTGATCTCGTACAGGCTGAAGTATCGAGCTTCTTCGCCTCGAGGAATCAGGAGAGAAAAGAGCGACCGACTCAATGCCTGACTGGCGCCCATCACCATTCCCACAGCGGCCGAAAGTCCATAAAACTCTGCTGCGCTGCGCACACCCAGGTACACATACGCGACAATGCCTGTCCAGATGAACAACGTGACCATGACGGTCGATTTCGCTCCGATCCATCGAGCGACCACCTTAAACGCTAGCGCTCCCGGGAAGGCCACCAGCTGCGCCAAGAGCACGCATAATGCCAGTGTCCGAACATCCAGCTGCAATTCCTCTTGGCCGAACTGGGCAGCTAGGGTGATGACCGCCTGGATGGCATCGTTGTAAAAGAAAAAGGCCAAAAGGAAGAGCAAAGTCTGCCGATAGCTGGGCAGACGTTTCAGTGTGGCGCTGAGCTGGCTCCAGCCCGCTCGCCATACCGGTTCGCCACCGAACCGATTAGCTGTGGGAACGGGGTTGTGCAAGCGTGCCACGGGGACAATACTGAAGGCGGCCCACCATAGGCCGGCCGAGCAAAGGCTTACCCGCACGACGAACTCTTCCTCCCAGGCGAACGCTTCTGCACGCCAGTGGAGTAGAAGATTCAAACCCAGTAGCAACGCCCCGCCGAGGTAGCCCAGAGCCCAACCGTTGGAAGAGACCGCATCTCGCTCCCAAGGATGGGCAATGTACGGCAGGAAGGCGTTGTAGACCACGACCGAAGCGCCGAAGCAGAAATTGGCAATCAGAAACAGAACACAACCGAGCAGGTAGCGACTGCCTTGCAGCCAGTACATTGAGGCCGTAGCCGTTGCGCCGGCGAAGGCGAGCGCGGCTAGAAACTCGCGCTTCTTGCCCGTGTGATCCGCCAGAGAGCCCACTAAGGGGAGCGCCAGGATTTGAGTCAATACCGAAATCGAGACGAGGAAAGGCCACAGGGCAGCTGCGTGGATCTGCAATCCCGCAAGGGCGACCGTACCGTCAGGCCCGGCGGCTTCCTTGGCCAGCACGGTTAAGTACGGCCCGAAAAACAGCGTGACGACCGTGGTACTGAATGCCGAATTCGCCCAGTCGTAGACATACCAAGCTCGTTGTTGCTGTCGCCATCGATTTGGAATTCGCTCGCGCCCTAGGCTCACCAGCTTTTTGTCACGGGATTAACCGGAACTAGACGCCACCAGCCATCTCTTTGAGTCGCACGTAATCCACTTTCCCGGAACCGAGCAGTGGGAGTTTGGGAAGGTGTTCCACACGGCGTGGGATGACCAGTTCGGGCAGTCCCAGACGACGTGCTGCCTCCACGAGAGTCCGCCGGTCTAGCGCCGGATCTTCAGTAAACAGCACAATCGCCTCACCCCGTGCGGGGTCAGGCACAGCTACCGCTGCCGAAGGGAACTTAGGAGAGGCTTCTGCGGCGAGCCGCTCCGCAAGCTCCAGGGCCACCATTTCTCCGGCGATCTTAACGAAGCGCTTCAACCGTCCCAAAATCCGGATGTAGCCCTCCTCGTCGATCTCCGCGACATCGCCGGTTTCGTACCAGCCAGGGCCAAGGGGCGATGAGGGGGGTTCCACCTCCCCTGGGCGTTCATAACGCAAGTAACCGAGCATTAGATTTGGTCCGCGTACGTGAAGACACCCGCCTCGAGAGAGCCCTGGCACTGGGGTAACTCGACATTCCACGCCTGGCAGCGGGCGCCCGACAGTACCGGGTTTATAAAACAGAGGCGTGTTGACCGAGATCACCGGTGCACACTCGGTGACCCCGTACCCTTCGTAAATGCGTATGCCGAACTTCTCCGCCCAAAGTTGTCGGACTTCTTCTGGGAGCCGCTCAGCTCCAGAAACGACGTAGCGAAGACGATAAAAGTCGTAGGGGTGTGCCATCTGACCATAGCGGCTGAGAAACGTGGGCGTGCCCAGCAACACCGTGCAGTCGCGGTCATAAGCGATCTCCGGGATGAGCCGGTAGTGCAACGGGGTAGGGTACAGAATCGTCCGGCAGCCGGTCAGTAGAGGAATCAACACTCCAGCTGTGAGGCCGAAGGCATGGAACATCGGCAACACACTGAGGAATTTGTCTCGGTTGGAAAACTCGACAACGGCTTTGATTTGCGCGACATTGGCGAGCAAGGCCCGGTGGCTCAAGACGACGCCTTTGGGCTTTCCTTCGGAACCGGAAGTGAAGAGGATCACTGCTGGGTCTTCTGGCTTAGCCACCTTGCTCACCCAACGTGTGGGGCCATAGCTGCTCAGTAGTGCACGAATTTTGGTGATCAGAGGGATCCGCCGGCGCTCGTCTTCCAGATAGATCCAGTGAATGCCAGGGAGATCTCCCACTCGATCGGCTAGCCGAAGACGTTCAAGGAAGGTTCGGGAGCTAACGATGGTGCGAATCTGAGCGGCCACACACGCCAGGTGAACGCCCTCGAGGCCTGCGCTGTAGTTCAGCAGCGCAGGAACCCGCTGCTCCAACTGCAGGCCCAGCATCAGGGCTGTGGTCGTTGCGCTGTTGGGTAACAGAACTCCAACGCGTCTCTCGCCAGGCGTGAGCTGGGCGACATGCCGACCCAAGGCGAGTGCCATCCGCCAAATTGCACGGTAGGTCCAGCCCTGGCGCAAGACGTCATCCAAAATTCGCTGCCTGGGACCGTACAACCGCATCGCTTTGACGAACTCAGCCGGAATCGTGCTGGGGACCCAGGCTGCGAACAGGGTCTCCTCCAAGATCCGTTGCATCGAGCGCCGGAGGATTTGCCGGCGCTGTTTTCCAGTGGGCGCATTAGGCATTTCTAGGCGCAGCAACGGCCGGATCACTAGCCGGATCCGAGGAAACAGCTTGCGGGGAAACGGGCGCGGGACCCGACCGAACCAGCTATAAATTGCCCCATCGATGGCTACGGGCAGAATTGCGGCCCCAGCTTTGGCTGCCAGGAAGGCTGCAGCGTCGTACGCTTTCATGAGTCCGCCCGTGACGGTGACGCGGCCTTCTGGGAAAATGCCCACCGGCTGGCCCTGTTCCAGCTCTCGGAGGAGCGTCCGCACGGCTTGCGGGCGGGTCGTGTCGACGATCACGTGGCGGGCTTGACGGACGAAGAAACGGAAGTACCACTTCGCCCAAATGTCGGTGTGAACCACCCAGATAGGCCTGTAAGGGAGGAAAAGCTCCAGCAGCACACCATCCAGGAGCGATTGATGATTGGCGATGATGAGCAGGCGCTCAGGCTGCGGATTTGGGAGCCTACCCTCGATGCTTACCCGAAAGAGCACCCGGATGAGGAACTTGGCTAAGTGCCGGAGCATAACTGGGGCACTCGTGCGCCTATGGGATCACTGGACTTCCGCGGGCACCTCCACCTCGGCAGTGCGCCGGTACTTGCAACTGCGGTTCGGGCAGGCAAGGTAGAGGCCGTTCTTAAAGCGCTTTTCTACTAGGTAAGGGCTTCCGCACTCCGGACATGCCTCTTTGACGGGTTTGTCCCAACTGACGAAGCTGCACTCCGGGTAACGATTGCAGCCGTAAAACAGCCGCCCCCGCTTCGAGCGCTTCTCCACCAGCTCCCCTTGACCACAGACCGGGCAAGGCATCTCCAACGCCTTTCGCTGGATGTACCGGCACTTGGGATAGTTGCTGCAGGCGGTAAACTCGCCGTACCGGCCGTGCTTGATTACTAGTTGGCTCCCACACTCGGGGCAGGTTTCCTCTAAGGGGATGTCGGGCTTTTTAGAACGTGAGTCCAACCGGCGTGTGGTTTTGCAGTCCGGATAGCCGGTGCAGGCGTAGAACTGGCCATAGCGGCCGCGTTTGAGCACCATCGGGCGGCCGCAGTTCGGGCAATATTCGGCCATTTCCTCGCTCGGCATCTCCAAATCCGCCTGAGCGAGTTCGCGCGTGTTCGTGCATTCTGGATAACCCGAGCAGGCCAGGAAGCGCCCGTGCCGTCCCCAGCGGATCACCATTGGCCGGCCACACTTGTCGCACCTCTGATCGGTGGGCTCCTCCAGCCGCTTGATATCGGCCATCTCGGCAGCTGCTCGTTCCAGATCGCGCTTGAATTTTTCGTAGAAGTCCTCCAAAGCAGCGCGCCAATGACGCCGGCCTTCTTCGATCTCGTCCAATTCCGCTTCCATCCTGGCCGTGTAGCCTACGTCGAACAGGTCCGCGAAATTCTGAACCAGTAAGTCGGAGACGACCATGCCGAGCTCCGTGGGGTAGAACTTGCCGCCCTTTTTGACGACGTAGCCTCGTTCCTGGATCGTCGACAGGATCGTGGCGTAGGTGGAAGGCCGTCCGACGCCGTCCGCCTCGAGCTTCTTAACCAGCGTAGCTTCGGTGTAACGGGGCGGTGGCTCGGTAAAGTGCTGCTCGGGTTCAAGGGCCTTGAGTTTGAGGAGCTCGCCCGGGGAGACCAACGGTAGCTTCTTGCCCAGTTCCTCGTCTTCTTCGGTTTTCTCGTCCTTACCCTCTTCGTAGACTTTCAGGAATCCCTCGAATTTTGGCACCGAACCGGAGGCCCGGAACAGGTATGTGCCGCCGTCCTTGCCTCGAGCGACCACCTCAATCGTCGTCTGGTCATACAGCGCAGGGGTCATTTGGGAAGCCACGAAGCGTTGCCAGATCAGCTGGTACAGCTTCCACTCGTCCTCTTTCAGGTAGGGGGCCACCATCTCCGGCGTCAGTTCGACGGAAGTGGGGCGGATGGCTTCGTGAGCGTCTTGAGCCTCCTTTTTGGTCTTGTAGCGGTTAGGGGACTCAGGCAAGTACTCGGGGCCATACCGGCGGGCGATGAAATCCCGGACGTCACGAATGGCTTCTTCGGAGACCCGTGTAGAGTCGGTGCGGATATACGTGATCAAACCAATGGAACCATGCTCGCCAAGCTCCACGCCCTCGTAAAGCCGCTGCGCAATGGCCATAGTTCGACTGACGCTGAACTTCAGCTTGCGGGCAGCCTCTTGCTGCAGCGTAGAAGTGATGAATGGTGGGACGGGATTGCGCCGCTTTTCCCGCGTCACCACCGAATCCACCACAAACTCGGCGTCTTGAAGGGCCTCAACCACTCGCTGGGCTGCTTGCTCATCCGGGAGTTCGATCGCTTGACCATCCCGTTTTTGCAAGCGTGCAGCAAAAGCCGGTGGCTTGGACGCTTCCAGGTGCGCGTCGATCGTCCAGTATTCCTTTCGGACGAAGTTCTGGATTTCGCGCTCGCGTTCGACAATGAGCCGCAAAGCCACCGTTTGGACGCGCCCTGCGGAGAGCCCGCGCCGAACTTTGTCCCACAGCAAAGGCGAGATTTTGTAACCCACCAGCCGGTCCAGCACGCGGCGGGCCTGTTGGGCTTCAACCAGGCTCATGTTGATGGAACCCGGGTTCTTAAAGGCTTCCCGGACGGCTTTGCTGGTGATTTCGTTGAACATGACCCGGTATATCGGGCGGGGCTTCTTGGTCCCCCGGGTCAGTTCCTCGGCCAAATGATGACAGATCGCTTCGCCCTCCCGATCTGGGTCTGCAGCGAGGTAAATGGCGTCGGCTTCCTGTGCCGCACGGCGGAGTTCTTGGACAACCTTTTCTTTGCCCTCGATGATTTCGTACTTGGGGGTGAAGCCGTTTTCGATGTCCACAGCCAACTCGTTCTTGGGCAAGTCCTTGATGTGGCCCAGGGAGGCTTTGACCACAAAGTCTTTCCCCAAGTACCGGCTGATGGTTTTCGCCTTGGCTGGAGATTCCACAACAACTAAAGACTTGCCCATGTTCCCGTGGCCCTCTGGGCTCCCTTCTTTAGGAATGTTATGCAAGTTCGGAGGGTTTGTGCCCACTAAGCGCGGGCCGCGCTTCGCTGTTCCCCTCCCCACACTTTAACAAACTTCTTGCCAGCCAGTTGGCGCACCAACCCCCGGAGTTCGAGCTCGAACAGTACGGCGATGATCTCCGAACTGGAAGCTGGCTGCAAGCGGTCGAGCAGCTCGTCCAGATGGATGGCGTGGTCGATTTGCAAGTGATTCAATAGGTTACGAGCTAGCCCCGACATCGGCCCCAGATCCGCTACCGGGTCCGGCTCACCTCTGCCCCGGGCTTCCTGCTCCGAGCTGGCGTCCCCTAACGGCAGCGACCTCTGGCTCAGGAGTAGAGTCCGGACCGGGGTCGGTAGCCCTTCCACGACATCGGCCGCCTCCTGCACCAGGATCGCCCCCTGCTTGATCAGCAGGTTGGGACACCAGCTCATCTTGGACGTGATGTTTCCCGGAATGGCAAAAACCTCTCGTCCTTGGTCGAGCGCTAGCCGCGCCGTAATTGCGGAGCCACTGTACTGGGCGCCCTCCACAACCAGCACGCCCCAGCTCATCCCGCTAATCAGTCGGTTGCGAATGGGAAAATTCTGGGGATGTGCCGGAGTCTCGAACGGGAATTCCGACAGAATGACCCCTTGTTGGGCGATCCGTTCGGCTAATTTCCGGTTCTCGGCAGGGTAGACGTGATTCAGTCCACAACCGAATACGGCTACCGTGCCTCCGCCCGCGCTCAAGGCGCCTTCGTGGGCCGCCGTGTCGATGCCACGGGCCATCCCGCTGACGATCACCAAGCCGAATCGGGTGAGGTCGGCTGCGATTCGCTCAGCAACCGCCTTCCCATAGGGTGTCGGGCGGCGCGTCCCCACTACCCCCAGCATCGGCTGCTGAAGCAACTCCAGCCGCCCGCGTGCGAACAGTACCACCGGGGGGTCGAGGATCTCCCGTAACAAAGGTGGGTAACGTTCATCGGCGAGGGTGAGGATTTCCGCTCCTGTAGCCCGGGCCTTGGCTTGCTGGTTGACGGCTTCCTCGAAGCTACACCCACTGGCGATGCTTTGCGCAAGACTTCCGGGGAGCCCAGCCGCTTGTAATTCGCTCACCGAGGCTTGGAAGATGCTCATCGGGCTCCCAAACTGATCCAAAAGCAACTTGGCCCGTCGCGGACCCAGTCCCGGGACCATGAGAAGAGCCAGCCAGCAGAGTTCTTCTTCTGGCGAGAACTTGCGCATTCCGGCTCTCACTCCTTGGCGAGATGACGTCTGCCTTCTTTTGATGAGGTTCGAGTCAGAGGGGCAGTGTCTCAGCGTTTGCTGCCGGTAGCCCGCTATACCGGTGGTCACGGTTAGGGAGAGGGAAGTTAGTGGACGGCTTGGTTGGCCTTTTGCGCCAAACTCAGACCCCGTTGCAACAGTTCGTCGGCCCGCTTGCGGTCACCTAAGCGCCTATAAGCACTGGAAAGGTCGATGTGAAGACTGCCGTCCTGATCGATCTCCAACGCTGCCTCCAAGTGAGGAATGGCTTCCGCCGGTTGCCCCAAAACCAAGAATGTGCGGCCCAAGGCGGCGCGGTAGGACAGGTCGCTCGGTTCGGCCTGCGCCACCTTAAGCAGGTGAGGCAGTGCCTCGTTGTAGCGCTCGCTTTCGAAGTAGAGTCTCGCTGCCAGGCGATGCACGTCGATCGAGCCAGGGGCGGTTTTCAGGAGCTCTGTGACGATGGGCTCCGCATCGTCCAAATCTTGGTTGTCAAGGTACGCCCGCGCGAGTTCCTGCTTTAGCCACAAGTTGGCCGGAGCTAACTCTAATGCCTTACGCCAGTGGAGGATGGCTTCGATTGGATCACCCTGTTGTTCGGCTACCTCGGCCCGGCGGGCCTGACGCTCGGGCGAGTCTTCCAACCCCTCCAGACTCAAGAACGCGCGGCGGCCCAGCTCAGTCGCGGTGAAGACCTGGCGATAAAGAGACTCTGGATCGTCTTTCTCAAGCGACTGGCGAAGAGCCTCCCTCAACTCAGGGGTCGGAGCCGAGCACATCGGCAGCGGGTCCGGGCACGGGGTGGGGACTTTCTGCTCGGAGTCGCCGCCCAATATTCCACCCTGTTGAGCCCCAGCCAGCCGGCCCTCGATGTACTGTAGCAACGAGTCCGTGTTCGGAGGCTGAGGTCCACGACTCTGGCGAAGCTCGAGCAGCAGGCGACGAGCCTCGACCCAGTCTCCGAAGTACGCCGCTCGGTAAGCGCGTGCGGCGAGTAAGTAAGGTGCGGCCGAAGAGGCGCGTTCTAGCCGCTGTAGAGCCGCGCGGGCCAGAGCTTCGTAGGCATGCCCCAATGCGTAAAGGATCGGGCGGTTGAGCGGATCCGCAGCGGTTTGACGTTCTAGAAAATCGAGCACCTTGTTGGGGTCTGCGAGTTCGGCAAGCTTCTGGCTCAAAGCTGGCTGCGAGGCTCGCCATTTTAGCGGAGCTGTGGCTGGATCAGCGGCCGCTAACGAGACGGCGGTCAGGGACCAAATTATTCCAACGGCGATTCTTGTGCGCTTTCGCACCTCGTTCTGCCAGCCATTGTACCCAGCCACGTTACCGGTGCCTGCACTTTATCGGACCCAGCTCCGGGTTTTGGCGGGTTGAACTCGAGCGCAAGACTCCGATGCGCCTCGCTCGTTGAGGCGATCTAACTAAGTGATGGGTTTCGGCAAGCGTCTGGCGAAATTGGTCTGTGTAGTGGCTGCGTGGTACGCGGTGGGCAACTCCGGGAGAGCAGCTGAGCCATCCTCGCCCTCTATCGTCTTGCAGGGCTCCTTGGGCTCGGGCGCGGCCGGTGAGGTGACTTTGAACGTCAGCGGTCGGGCTGGGGTGCGGCTGGTGGGGGATCGGGAGACGCTGCTCGTACTGAGTGATCCACGGCTGACCGGCGCGGAAGTGGGTGTGCGTGGGAGGTGGGTGTCCCCCAACCAGTTTGAGGTAGAACCGTTTCACAAAAAGTCATTTTGGGTGTACAAGGGAGGCCAGCGCTGGCTGGTCTTTTACTGGTGCGATGTGTGTGGTATCCGAACCTACACGCCGGGTAAGTGCTTATGCTGCCAGGAGGAGACAGAGTTGAAACTGGAACGTCTTCCTTCCGAGCCCGGGCAGGCAATCCAGTGAGCAAACTCACACGGTGGCGGTTTAACGCTTAGTCATCAGCTTGGTGGGCAGGATCGAGAACGTATCCAAGAAACGCTTTTTGGGCTGGGACGCTTCAGCTGGTCTAGAGGGTTCCGCCCCGGCGGCCTGAGCGATCTTCTGAGCGACCTGGCGGAACGCCTTACCTAGCTCCGAATCCAGCGACACAGGACGCCCGGAACTCACCGCTTCGTGCACTTCCTGGTAGTCGTTTGGGAACACCGCGAACACCGGCAACTCGAGGAGCTCTTCGATCTGATTCAGCCCAATGACTGAGCGTTTAGTCCAGCGGTTGACGATCAGATGGACGCGGTCTGCCAGGTCCAGGTTGTGGAGCAACAACAAGCGCTCCCGTGCCAGATGGAGTGGGGCAATCTCGGGCGTGGTGACCAGAAAGATCTTCTTGGACTCCTGCATGAGCTCGATCGAGTATTTCTCCATGTTCCCGGACAGGTCGGCGCAGATGACGGTGTAGTTCCGGCGGGCGTATTTGAGCATGTTCAGGATTTGAGGTGGCTCGATTCGCCGGCCGATATTCCCACGCCCGCTGGGCAATACGTCCAAGTTTTCGATACGGGAAACCAACTGAGACCAAAGCTCGTCGTCGAGTCGTTCAGCCATTTCCAGGGCATCGATGACCGAATGCATATTGCCCAGCTGGAGCATGAAGGCGATCATGCCTGTGTTCAGGTCGAAGTCAAGCAACAGAACGCGCATGCCTGGTTGCTGTGCTAAGCAGATACTGAGGTTCACGGCGATGGTGGTGGTGCCGACCCCTGGCTTGGCAGGCAAGAAGGTGAACAGCAAGTCGGTGGCCTCGACGTGGAAGGGATTTTGGGAAATTTGCTCCTCTAATCGGGTGGCCAGTTGGATGAGCTGCTGAGAGTTGAAAGGCAGGGGAAGGAAATCCCGGACCCCAGCTTTCATCAGTTCCAGCAGTACTTCTGGGCGCGCGTCCCAACCGAAGGCTACGACGGGCAAGCCGCGCACCAGCTTTTCAATCCGGGATTGGACCGTGAGGGCCTCTTTCAGGCGATCAGTGCAGAGGAAAACAACCTCGGGCGCGTAAGCCCTCAGCAGGCGCTCCAAATCCACGCCGCTCGGGTAGTCCGGCGTAGCCCGTAGTAAAACATACCGGCCGGTTTGCTGGAAGAGCCGTTCTAGTTCCTTGACGTCGTTGTAGTCGCCCCCGATGATTAGGGTACGCAGCATAGTTCCGTCCGATCCGGTCGTTCCTTTAGGCCGCTAACGTGGTAAGCCTGTTCTCTCATCGGCGGAAATCGCTCCTGCGTTTAATCTGGATTGCGCCCTCGGGACTCTGCAGTTGCGCTATGATCTCAGCGGTATGCCTAGGCGCGAACGCCCCCCGTGGGAAGTCGAGTGCCCCTGTTGCGGGGCGAGCCTCCGTATCGACCGGGAGACCGGGGTGGTGTTGAGTTACCAGGCCAAAGAAGCACCCCGGACTGTGGAAAACCTCGACGCGGCCCTCGACCGGCTCCGGGCCGAAGAAGCCAGACGTGCAGATTTATTTGAGAAGAAGCTCGCCGAACAGAAGGCGCAGCAAGCCGCTCTGGACCGAAAATTCGAGGAACTGCTGCGTCAGGCCCGCCAGAAACCAGAGCTGGGGCCCATGAAGAAGGACATCGATTTGGACTGATCTCTGGACTGGGCCAGGGCCTTTGCCTAGGGTGGGGGAAAGCTAGACCAGCACCCGTCGAGGTACCTCCCGCCCGCGGCTAGACTTTCTGAGGGGTTTACCGTTTCTGCGAGGCCCAGAGAGCCTGATCCAGGTCCCAGATGATATCCTCCACGTCCTCCAGGCCAATGGATACGCGGATCATGCCCGGCTCCACGCCCGCTGCCCGCTGCTCCTCCGGTGTCAGTTGCTGGTGGGTCGTCGAAGCAGGGTGGATGATCAGACTTCGCGCATCGCCCACGTTGGCTAGGTGAGAGAACAGCTTGACGGAATCGATCAGCTTTTTACCTGCTTCGTAACCGCCTTTTACCGCGAAAGAGAAGACCGCACCAGCTCCCTTGGGGAGGTACTTCTGAGCTAGCTGGTAGTAGGGGCTCGAGGGGAGCGAGGGGTACGCCACCCATTCCACCAAAGGATGTTCGCTGAGGAACTGAGCGACTTGCTTGGCGTTTTCCACATGACGCTCCATGCGTAGAGCGAGCGTCTCGACGCCTTGCAGGAACAGAAAGGCGTTGAACGGGCTCAGGCACGGGCCGAGATCGCGCATGGCCTCGACTCGCGTCCGTACGATGAAGGCCAGCGGGCCGAACTTCTCGTAGAACTTGAGGCCGTGATAGGACTTGGCAGGCTCGGTCAACTGAGGGAAGTCACCTTGATCCCACGGGAACTTACCACTGTCGACGATGATGCCGCCGATCGAGGTGCCGTGGCCTCCGATGAACTTGGTGAGGGAATGCAGTACGATGTCGGCGCCCCAGTCGATGGGCCGGCAAAGGTAGGGCGTAGCGAACGTGTTGTCCACCACCAGCGGGATGTTGTGCTCATGGGCAATCCGTGCGACCGCCTCGATGTCGAGAATGTTTCCCCGCGGATTGCTGATGGTCTCTCCGTAGAGGAACTTCGTCTTGCGAGTGATCGCCCGGCGAAAATTTTCCGGATCGTCAGGGTCCACAAAGATGACGTTATAGCCCAGCTTGCGGAAGCTGATGTCGAACTGAGTGTAAGTGCCACCGTAGAGCGTACTGGCCGCTACAGCTTCGTCGCCGGGGAGCATGAGGGTGTTAGCGGTCAGAAACTGCGCCGCCTGACCACTGGAAGTCGCCAGCGCTGCCATGCCGTTTTCGAGCGATGCAATGCGTTGTTCCAACACGTCCGTCGTGGGGTTCATAATGCGCGTGTAAATGTTGCCGAACTCCTCCAAGGCGAACAACCGGGCGGCATGGTCTGTGTCGCGGAAGACGTACGAGGTCGTCTGGTAAATGGGGACCGCTCGGGCGCCCGTGGTTGGTTCAGGCGTGTAACCGACGTGCAGTGCGCGAGTACGGAAGCCGAACGTGCGCTGCGGAGCAAACGATGAGCTCTGCTCGCTCACTTTAACCACTCCTCCAAATGGGCTTGCACGAAATCGTTGTCTTGTAAATGCGGATACGATCGGATCACCCGATCGATCTCTTCCAACTGGCCCGGCGAGAGATCTTCCTCCGGGTCCAGACACCAACGCCCCTCTAGCAAGCCTTGCCTCCGGAGAACCTCGTGGATGCCAGCAATACAGCCCCGGAAGTTATGCGCGGCGTCAAAGATGGCGCCGTTGGCGTCGGTCCATTCCGCTGCTAAAGTCAACCACTCTGGTGGAATCGGTTCCTCTTGTTCGGCCAACGTGCGGAGGTTCTCGAACAGTTCGACAGCTCGGTGCGTCCAGACCGCCCATTGGCCCAGCAACCCTCCGGCAATTCGGACGGAAGCATCGCCGAAGCGGTGCCACGTCAACAAGTCTAGCACGATGTGATCGTCGTTCCCGGTGTACAGGGCGATCTCGTGCCCGCGGCCGCTTTCGACGACCGCTCGGATCACGTCGAGTGTTTGGTAACGGTTGAAGGGCGCGATCTTAATGGCCACTACGTTGGGGATCTCGGCGAAGCGCCGCCAGAACGAGTAGGGAAGCACGCGCCCTCCGACAGCTGGCTGCAGGTAGAACCCGAATACGGGCAACACTTCTGCCACTGCTCGCACGTGGTCGATCAGCTGGTCGATGGTGGCCTCTCGAAGCGATCCCAAGCTCACTAACGCTGTGTGATAGCCCAGCTCGCGCGCAATCTCCGCTTCCCGGACGGCCTGCTGTGTTGGGCCGCACACGCCTGCCACTTTGACCACCTGCTTTCCGCGAGTCTCTTCTGCAGCGAGTTCGAGAACCGGACGGAATAACCCATGCTTCGGATCCCGAATGGCGAACTGGGTGGTGTGGACGCCCACTGCCAGGCCTCCCGCACCAGCTGCCAGATAGTACCGTGTCAAAGCTCGCTGCCGCCGTTCGTCCAGCTTACGCTCAGCGGTCAAAGCGAGCGGGTGGGCGGGGATGACGAGCCCTCGACGCAAAGCCCGCTGCCAGTCCCAGTGAACTTGCTCGCCCACGTCAGAACCTCCCATCTCGGACTTCAAAGTGCGTCGGTTTGTCCCATAAGGGGCGGCCAGAGCGAATCCAATCGGCGATCCAGTCGAGCAATTGGGGAACGCTCACGCTTGGATAGCCGAAAAGCTGGTGGCAACGGCGGGCATTGTTGAGCAATGCCGTAGGCTCCTCTTGGCCTTTGAAAATCGGTTCGCAACCGAACCGGCGGGCAAACTCCTCGGCCAGTCGTCGAACACTCAAGGTTTCTGGTCCTGTAACGTTCAAAATGGCAGGAGGGGACTGACATAAGGCGAAGGATCGCAGGCAGACAGAGTTAGCATCGCCTTGCCAAATGACATTGACGTACCCCATGGTTAGGTCAACCGGCTGTCGTTGATAGACCTTGCGCGCGATGTCGACCAGCACCCCGTAGCGCAACTCCACCGCGTAGTTGAGTCGGAGCAGAGTGACAGGTGTTCCATAGCGGCGAGAAAAGTACTCGAAGACGCGCTCGCGGCCGAGGACTGACTGGGCGTACTCCCCTATGGGACCAGGCGGAGTGTCCTCAGTGGCGCCACCACTGTCGACCGGCACCAGTGGGTACACGTTACCACTCGAAA